>JAVRPG010000237.1:0-6665 GCA_032162325.1 Mycobacterium sp.
GACATGACCGCATCCTCCGCATTCGATGTCATTTTCGTCGGTGCCGGACACCATGCCCTGATCGCTGCCCGCAATCTAGCCGAGGCCAGTGGCAGCGTATGTCTGCTCGATCGGCGCCCGATAGCAGTGAAGCCTCATACCGCGCCGTCTGAGAGTTTCATGGACGACCCGCAGGACTTCAAGAAGCGATCCAGAACTGGTTCACCGTATGAGAACCCTACTTCTCATAACACGTACTGGCTCTGCGGGCGCCTGCTGCGCGATGCGCTGGGTGTCGCCGAATCGACTCGGGCACAGGACCGCCGCGATGGGTAGCCGGCGAACGCGGTGTATCCGGCTGGCCGGCGTAGCTGCCCAAGCTGATGCCGCACGCCAATGCTGCACTCCCGCAGCCGATTCAGCCGACAAACAGTGCCACCAACACATCGAAATGGAGCGGGGATATGAATACTGATCTCGACGAAACCATGGTCCAGGGGGCCGATTTCGCCGAACGCGTTCATTGCAATCAGCAGCAACTCGGGGCGAGGGGTGCTTTGGTGCGTCGGCTCGGCGCTTTCGAGCGGATGTATCACCGGTATGAGCAGAAGAGCACTATGCACTTCTGCGTGGTGGCCGAGCTTACTGACGACCTGGATCCGTCCGCGCTTGATGCGGCCCTGCTGGCGGTGCAGCAGCGGCATCCGCTCTTGAACGTCTACGTCGGGGATCACCCGCAGACCCGGCTGGGGTTTTACCGCCCGCCGAGCGTGCCGCCGGTCCCGGTCACCGTCGTCGACGCGGCGCCGGGCCGCAGCTGGTGTGATTGCGTCGCCGCCGAGTTGACCCGCCCCTTCGACACCTCGCGCGCGCCGATGATTCGGCTGTCGCTGCTGCGCGCAGGGCCAAACAGCCCGGCGGCGATAGTGCTGATTGTCGACCACGTCATCGCCGACGGGCTCTCGGCCGGACGCATCCTGCGGGATTTGTTCTCGGCCCTCAACGGCCAGGAGGTGACACCGGTGACCAGCATGCTGAGAGTGATCTTCTCGGTCTGGGCGGCCAGGAATCCCATCGAGGTGTAGCCCTCGAGAAATGGATCTTCGGCGGCCAGCAGGTTGTCCATCTGAAAGAGGTGGTCGGCCAGCGTGAACAGGGTCGCGCCGCCTTGCTCGGCCGCTCGCGCGGTCGCGGCCATGGTCGGCCCGAGGGTCTGCGGGCCACCCGCGAGATTGAAGTTGACGAAGTGAATGCCTAATTCCATTGCGGTAGTGTTCCTTTCATCATTCGGCGGGGTTCGGTGATCAGCCGCCCAAGGTGACGCCGGGTGCGACGTCGAGGATGATCATGTGCGGCCCGTTGCCCGCCGTGAACGCTTGCTTCAGCGCAATGGCCAGTTCGTCGGGCCGCCCGGTTCGCACCGCGGGGATGCCGTAGCCCTTGGCCAACGCCTCGTAGTCGAGGTAGTCGAGGCCCAGGCCAGGCACACCGGTGGTGGTCAGGTAGTCGCCGAAGCCTTTGAGGATTCCGTATTCGCGGTTGACCAGGATCAGGAACGTGACCGGAAGTCGGCGGTTGGCCGCGGTGTACAACCCTTGGATGCCGTACTGAGCACTGCCGTCGCCGCTGACCGCCAATACCGGCCGCCCGGGTTGGGCGAGCTGGGCACCCACCGCACCCGGGACGGCGAACCCGAGGCCGCCTGCGGCACAGAAGAAGAACGAACCCGAACGGCGGAACTTCATCCGGTCCCACATGGCCGCAGCACCGTTCATCGATTCGGTCACAACGATGCCGTTGGGCGGGAACAGCGGCCCAAGAATGTCGTAGACCTGGTGTGCGGTGAGCGTGTCGACCGCGGGAGGGATCCGCAGCGGTGCATGTGGCGCGGGCGCGGGCCTGTCGGTCTGCGGTAGGAGTTCCAAAAGACCTCGTAGCGCGAGGGCCGGGTCGGCGACCACCGCGTCGCCGACCGGCGCGCGGGCGGCGGCGTCCGGATCGTCCACGATCGCAACGAGTTCGGCGCCGGGCGGTAGGTAGCTGCCCGGGGCGTAGGGGTAGTACTGAAACACCGGTGCGCCGGCGACGAGGATCAGATCGTGCCCGGCGAGGGACTCGGACAGCCAACCGATACCGGCAGGCAGGCTGCCTCGGAAGTGTGCGTGGTCGGTGGGAAATCCGACGCGCGAGGTGTTCGGGGCGAGCCAGACCGGCAGGTTCTGGCGTTCGGCCAGCGCGACACCTGCCTCAAACCCGCCCGGTGCCGCGTCCAACCCCGCGCCCGCCACCAGTACCGGATTGCGGGCGGCAGTGAGGCGCTTGGCGAGCGCGTTCAGCTCGCCGCACGGCGGGACGCACCGGCCGGTGAGTCGGCGCGCCGCCAGCAGTTCTGTGGTGTCGGCTTCGGCGGGCTGGTCAAAGTCGTCCATCGGCAGTGACACGAACACCGGGCCGGCCGGCGGCAGTGCCGCGTAACGGAATGCCCGAGCGAGCGCCGCGGGCACGTCCTGGGCGCGGGGGGGCTCGAACGCCCACTTGACCGCCGGCCTGGGCAGCATTGTCGGATCGGGGTTGGCCAGCAGAGGTTGCATCGTCAACGTCGCGCGCACCTGTTGGCCCGCGGTGATGACCAACGGGCTGTGGGCGCTCGCGGCGTTGATGATCGCCCCCATCGCGTTGCCGAGGCCCACCGCGGTATGCAAGTTCACCAGCGTGGGTTCGCCGGTCAGCTGAGCGTAGACGTCGGCCATGCCGATCACCGCGCCCTCGTGCAAGCCGAGAACGTAGTCGATGTCGTCGGGGAAGTCAGCCAAGAACGGCATCTCGGTTGACCCCGGGTTGCCGAATACCTTGCGCACGCCCAGCGCGCGCAGCAATCCCCAGGTGGCTTGGTGAACAGTGGGCATGGCGAATCACCTCCTGTGATGTAGGTTTTCGAGTTGCAGTGCGCGTGCTCGGGCGGTGCGCACCACCAGTGCCGGATCCGGGTGGGTGGACTGGGCCCGCCAGCAGATCACGCCGTCCGGCCGGATGAGTAGGCCCGCCGCTGCCGGCTTGGGAAAGATCCTGTCCCATGTGTGGCGGTCGGCTATGTCTTGGCGGCGGATCTCACGCAGCCGCACGCCAGAGACCGGATGTGTTCGCAGTGTGGAGGCGTAGGAGCTGGCGTCGGGGGCAAGGAAGGTGAACGCGCCAGGATCCAGCAGGTCCAGCGTGCTCGAAGTGGCCCCTTTTAGTGGGATGTGAGGGGCGCGGGTGCCGGGCTGTCCGCTCGGTTGGGCCGGGTCTTCTATGGGCAGTTCGGGATCGAAACCTACGGCTGTGGCCATGGGGTAGCGGAATCCCAGTGTGATCGGATTGGGGTCGAACTGGTCGAACTGCCGGAAGAATTCGCCGATCCCGTCCCCGGCACGCAGCATGACGTGTTTGAGGGTGAACTCGGTGATCGGTTGTCGCTCGGATTCGTAGGTGTCGAGCAGGGCGTCTCCGGCGTCTCCCGAACAGACCGCGCCGAGCTTCCATGCGAGATTGTGCGCATCGGCGATTCCGGTGTTGCCGCCGAATCCACCGTAGGGCGGCATGAGATGCGCTGCGTCGCCGACCAGAAAGATGCGACCCTCGCGGTAGCGGTCGGCGATGAATGCCCCGGTGCTCCAGGTCATCGCGCCGTGGACAGTTACGTCGAGGTCGGCTACACCGACCAACGAACGGATCATTGGAATCGCCTCGGTGGCAACCGAATTCGGATCAATGGAGTCCAGGTCCGTTCTTGGGGTCAGGGCGAACCAGTTGTGGTCGCGAGCGTCGCTGCGGACGAACAACAGGGCGCCCTCAGCCGGGGCGACCATTGCGCTGATCCGACGGCCGCGCAGCGCCGGCTCGAGGTCGGCGTCGAACAAGACGCTAAGACCCTTTCCCGGAACCGGTTGGCCGTGGCGGCCTATGCCCAGGCCGGCCCGGATCGATCCGCTGGCCCCGTCGGCGGCCACCAGATAGCGGGCCGTGATCCGGTTCGGTGGCGCGGCCGGCGTGCGCGTGCCGACAATGGATGGAGACCACACCACGTCCGCGGTGACGGTGGACTCGTGCTGCTCGATATTGACCGCCGTGCAGCCATAGAACAGCTGGGCACCCAACTCGGTGCTGCGTTGCAACAGAATGGGTTCCATCCGGTCCTGGTCGCAGGCGTAATGCGTGGTGGGGCTCAGCCGGTTCTGGCGGGCCAGTGCGAGCGGTAGATGTATCCGCTCGTACTCACCGGAGAGGCTATCGCCGATCGCCACACCGAAATGGTTCTCGCCGGCGGCGCGTATCGCTTCTTCGATGCCGGCGGACCGATACAGCTCCATCGTTCGGGCGCTGACACCGCGCAACTTGGGATGGCTCGACGTCCCGGTGTGCCGCTCCACCAACCAAACGCGTAATCCCTGCTGCGCCATAAACATTGATGCAGCCAACCCGACGAGGCCGCCGCCCACGACCAGGACATCACAATCGCACGCGTCGTCACGCCTGAACGCACCGCTCACAGCCCACCCCTCAGGGCTGTCGAGGACCCCGACATTGCTTGATCAGCCTCCGTTCGGAGGGGTGGCGTCGGTCATGGTGCCGACCAACAGGCACGGCGCGTTTGATCGATTGCTCCAGGCGTGGTTGGTGCCCCGGATGATGACCGTGTCGCCGGGCCGCATCAGCACCTCATCCCTGTCGGTGACCAGAAAGATTTCGCCGCGGACGCAAGTGAGACAGTCGAGAGTGTCCGTTCGGTGCATGCTCGGATGGCGGGCGAGATCGGTTTGGCTCGGCTGATGCTTCTGGTGAACCTCGTCATTGAGATCGGCGAGGACACGGCGGTGCTCGTCTTCATCGGGGTCATCCGGCGGGATTTCCAGTGCCCGGCAAATCATTCCGTTGGGGAAGGGTTCGCGACTGGCGCCGAGACCATCGGTCTGCGATCGGTCGCCGTCAATGCTGTTGTCCACCGGGGTCTCTTGGGTCGCCCACAGCGTGGCGCGCCAGTAGAAGCCCTCGCGGGACTGGACGTTGGTCAGACCGCGCTGCAGTACCGCCGAGCGGCCCTCGGCGTTGGGTCCGACCACAAACCGGTTCAAATGAGTCGTCATTGCGCTGTTCCTTTCAATCGTGGTTGTCGGCATCTCAGGAAGTGACATGAGGTGCGAAGTCTGGGGTCGGGGTTTCGGGCCGGAGGTATTCCGTGCCTCGCACCGACTCGCCGGCGATACGGACGGTGTGCTCGCAGAACCGCCGGAATCCCATGACATCCAGGCCGAGGCAGAACACCTTGACGCCGTCTTCCAGTGCGGATCTACAGCCGTCGACGCTGGGATCGAGCACCGGGCCGCCCATCACCGCAACGCCGTGCCGATCGGCGGCGGCTTGCACCTTCAGGTACGCCTCACGGATCTTGGGGCTGTCGGTCATGTTGTTGCCCTCGCCGATGGCGTAGGCGAGATCGCCGGGACCAAAGGCCAGCACGTGGACTTGGTCCAATGCGCAGATCTCGTCGATGTTGTCGACGGCGTCGGGGTTCTCGATGAGCGGGACCACGAGGAAGTTGCGGTTGTTCCATTCGGCGTAGTCGACGAAGGTGCGATAGGAGTACCTGGCGGCGCGGGTGGCCGGGCAGATGCCGCGGCTGCCCAACGGCGGAAACAGTGCGGCGTCGAGGACACGGCGCACATCGTCGGCCGATTTGACCTCCGGCACGAACAAGCCTTGGGCGCCGGCTTCCATCGCGCGTCGGATGGCGGTTTCGTCCGCACAACTCGGTATGCGTACCAACGGCACCAGGCCGACGATGTCGGCCGCCAGGACCGCGTCCTCAATGGCGCGGGGGTTGGCCGGAGAATGCTCGGTGTCGAGCATGACGAAGTCGAAGCCGGTCAGCCCCAGGACTTCAATCATCGCGCGATCGCCGGTAAAACACTGCATTCCCAACGGAATCTGGCTCTGCTTGATCATCGCGAGCAGTCGGTTGTCGGTATCGAACATGGTCGGTGTCCTTTCAGTTGCGGGTTGATGACACATCAGGCGCCGGGATCGGCGCGCAGATCACAGGCTGTGATGCCGTGGATGGCGCAGGCTTCGTCGTCACCAGGCAGGTGACCGCTCACCCCGACCGCACCGATGACGGAGTTGTTGTCGTCGCGGATCAGGACGCCGCCGGGGACGGGCACGAGGTTGCCGTCGGCCAGTGACACCAGGGAGTTGACGAAGGCGGGGTTGGACGCCGCCCGTGCGGCCAGGCTTCGGCTGCCCACCCCCATGTTCAACGCACCGTGGGCTTTTCCGCGGGCGATGCGTTCCCGCAGCAGGCTCGAGCCGTCTTCCCCCGCGAAGGCCACCAGCCTTCCGGCGGCGTCCAGCACCGCAACCGTCATCGGGGGAAAGTCGCTGCTGCGTGCGTGCGCAAGAGCGCGCACCACAATGGTGCGGGCGGCGGCGAGGCTGATCGCGGTGCCACACGGGTTCGACATCATGCATCTCCAAACGGAAGTGCTCGTTTCTATTTGACTCCGAACATACGCCAGCACTTGCTATAGCGCAACCGATCGTTTTCGTTTAGGATGCTGTTATGCCCAGACTCAGCGAGCAGACCCGCGCGCAACGCCGCCAACACATCCTCAGCAGTGCGTGGATGTGCTTCTCCCGCGACGGCTTCCACG
>JAVRPG010000238.1:0-6781 GCA_032162325.1 Mycobacterium sp.
GTGGCCGCGTACTTCTACGTGCGGGTCATCGTGTTGATGTTCTTCACCGAGCCCCCCGACGACGCACCGGCGGTGGTGGTGCCCAGCGTGCTGACCACGGCCGTCGTCACGATCACCGCAGCCGTCACATTCGCCCTCGGCGCCCTGCCGCAGCCGCTGCTGGACCTGGCGAACACCGCCAACCACTTCCTGCGCTAGTCAGCCACCGCCCAAACCAACGTTTGGGCGCAAAAGTGCGAGAGGACCGCACCATTACGTCGATTTCGGCGGAAAGGGAGTCATGACAACCGAACCGCTTGTCCTGATCGCTGACCACGGCGCGGTCAGGCTGCTGACACTGAACCGGCCCAAGGCGAGGAACGCCTTGAGCCGCGATCTCATCAGGGCGACGTATGCCGCGCTGACCGAGGCTGACGCCGAGGAGTCTGTGCGGGCGGTCGTGCTGACCGGGGCCGATCCGGCGTTCTGCGCCGGCGTGGACCTCAAGGAGGCACAGCGCGACGGGCTGAAGTACTTCCAGGAGTTCCGATCGCAGAGTTGCATCGCCGCGGTCGCCAAGATGCGCACGCCGATCGTCGGCGCGATCAACGGTGCGACGTTCACCGGCGGGTTGGAGATGGCCCTTGGCTGCGACTTCCTCGTGGCGTCGGAGCGGGCTGTGTTCGCCGACACGCACGCCCGCGTAGGCATCCTGCCCGCCGGCGGCATGACCGCACGACTCCCCCATGTCGTCGGTCTCGCGATGGCGCGACGGCTGTCGATGACGGGCGAGGTTGTCGACGCAGCCCGTGCCGAGCGCATCGGGTTGGTCACCGAGGTCGTGTCCCACGAGCGGCTGCTCGACCGGGCGCTCGAACTGGCCGGCCAGATCGCCGAGGTCCCGGGTCCGGTCATGCTGGGGCTCAAGGGAGATCTATACGAAAGGCGCCGCCGCGGTGATCGATCCGGCGCTAGGCGCCGAGGAGAAGATCGCGTTCGCCCAGCATCGGGATTTCGAGGGCCTGGGCGACCAGTTCCGCGAGGTGTCCAAGCGCAACAAGGAGCAGATCGAGAGCTAGCGCTGCAGCGTGAATGGCTCGAACTGGTGGTTTGCCCAGATCTGTTGTGACGCCTGCTCCGGATAGCGCGTGGTGCGGGACTCCGCATCGAAGATGCGGGTGAGCTGCTCGACGGCGCTGTAGGCGGCCCAGCCGGGATCGCCGTCGGTCGCGAACGCCCGCCAGGCTGCACTCATTTCGCGCGACAACGCCTCGGCCTGCGGCGCCGAGCCGTACAGCGCCAAACCCACCGGGGAGTCCAGCGTGCCGAACACCAATGGGATCTCGGTGGTGTGCGCCGCCCCGATCGGCGAGGCGTCGAAGCAGAATTCGTACAGGTAGGTGGTGCCGCAGCCGGCGGCGTGTGCCTGCGCGATGTGCAGGGTCGGCATCCGGTAGACGAAATCCGAGCACACCAGTTCGTACAGCTCAGCGTGGTCGGCCCGCGGGTGCGCCGTCCGATAGGCCTGCGCGCCATCGGGTATCGGCGGTAACGAGTGGAGCGCTGTCTCTGCATATTCGGCGGTGACGCTGTCCGGTCCACCATTCTCTTGGACGACGTAGCGATACTCGTCGCGGTTGTGCCCGATCAGCAGGTCCATGCCGCGGCCCGCGCCCGCCGCCAGCGCCCGAAAAGGGCTGTCCGGCAGTATCTCTCCGTCGACCACCGGACCGAACTGCGACCTGCGCACAGCCAGGGCGTAGCCCCAGCGATCCTGATATTCGATGCCCGCGACGGCGTCGGCCAGCGTCTGTGGCGGTACGCCCGCGAGGTCACTTGCTGTGGCCCGTCGGCCCAGCTTTTCGGCGATGACATCGGCGACGTCGGCGGCGAGATCGGAGCCGAAGAGGAAGGCGGGCACGCTTTCGGCGATGCCGCGGTGGAACAGACCGGCGGCCGCAGGCATCACCATCAACGTGACCACAGATGCGGCGCCGGCCGACTCGCCGAATACTGTCACGTTGTTCGGGTCGCCGCCGAAGCCGGCGATGTTGTCGCGCACCCACTGCAGCGCAGCGACCTGGTCGAGCAGTCCTCTGTTGGGGACGGCGCCGTCGATCGCCATGAACCCTTCACCGGCCAGGCGGTAGTTCGGGCTGACGACCACCACACCGCCGGCCGCCAGACGGGCACCGTCGCAATCGGATTCGTCCGACGCGCCGGTGGTGAACCGGCCACCGTACAGCCACACCATGACCGGTAGACCGGGGGCATCCGGGTCTGGTGTCCACACGTTCACCGTCAACCACTCGTCGGAGGATGTGAGGCGCATCGGCTGCGGTGGCGGAGGGCCGAACTCGAGCGCGTCGAGCACGCCGTCCCACGATTCGTGGGGCATCGGAGCGGCGAAGCGTAGGCGGCCGACCGGTGGTTGCGCATAAGGGATTCCACGGAAGGCGTGCACCCCATCCGCCGCCGATGTGCCGCGCACGCCTCCGGCGCGCGTCGCGACGACCGTCACGACCGCGCGGGCCGTCGCAGAATGAACCCGACAGTGCGCTGTCCGCCGAAGTCCGATCGCGGCTCCGTCGCCATGTCGACCTGCTTGCGGGCCTGCTCGATCACCGGTGTGTCGGGATCAAGCACCGACAGATAGGCCTCGTGCGCATTCAGTGACGCGACGGCGACGTCGATGTAGCCGTCCACCACCTCGCAATGAGTGGGCTCCGGTCCGTTCTCGAACAGCCACCGCGGCGGATCGGCGAGTGAATCATAAGCCGCGGCAACGGCATTGGAGAACTCAATGTGGTCACGCTGGTTCGGCGCACCGGGTGCCCACTCCAGGCCGCTGTACAGGGTGATCACCACGTCGGGCGCCAGCTCGGTGATCGTCTCGGCGATCTTGGCGCGCAGTTCGGGCGTGTTGCGGATGTTGCTGTCGGGGAAGTCCCAGAACTGCACGTCGTCCACCCCGACGATGACGGCCGACCGCCGCTGTTCGCCTTCACGGAGCGGGCCGGCTTCTTCCGGCGGCATGCCCTCGATCCCGACTTCGCCGCGGCAGGCCAGTGCGTAGTGCACGGTCTTGCCGGACGAGGTCCATTTCGCGACGGCGGCCGCGCAGCCGTACTCCGGGTCGTCGGGATGAGGCACCAGAACCAACGCGGTGCTCCAGTGGGACGGGAATGGCTGAACCTCAGTCACGCCCCCTATGCCATCACACCGTGGACCACGATGGCAGTCGTCTGCGCTACCCAGTCCTCGCAGAGCGGCTCGTCGGGTAACAGCAACACCCGCAAGAGCGTGGCGCCGCCGATCACCTCGACGAGCCGGTCCGGGTCGACGTCGGCATGCACCTCGCCGCGTTTGACGGCGTCGGCCAACCGAGTGTGCACCGCGACGAAAACGTCGGTGAAGCGGTCCATCACCCGGGCGTTGAGCTCGGCGTCGGCGGCCATGTCGGCGATCAGCCCGGGCAGCGCGGCGCGCACCAACGGACTGGTGAACACGTCGCGGGCCGCGGCGATCATCGCGCGGATGTCGGCGGTGATGTCGCCGGGGGGCGTCTCGATCGCGGTCGGCGCCGCGGGGAAGGCCGCCTCGTGCACCAGCTCCGCCTTGCTGGACCACCGCCGGTAGAGCGCGGTCTTTGTGGTGCCTGCCCGCTCAGCGACAGCGGCCATGGTCAGGTTCGAATACCCGATTTCCACAAGCAGATCCGCGGTGGCGCGCAATATGGCAGCGTCGATACGCGGATCGCGGGGCCGCCCTGCGGCTGAGGGCTTGTCAACCGATGACGGGTCTGCTTTCATAACGCTACCCACCGTATCGTAATTATCGGCCGAAGGAAGATTTCTGATGCCAAGTGACCCGGCTGTCGAAGACGTCAGCCGCCTCCAGCATTCGAGTCGAGATGTCACCGCGCTGCCCGATGTGATGTCGCGGTGGCTGTCGACGGTGATGCCCGGGGGCGTCGCCCCTGAGATCACCGTGGAGAGCGGAGTCGACTCGAACGGCATGTCGTCGGAGACGATCATCCTGACCGGCCGCTGGGATGCGGACGGCCAGCCAAAGGCGCAGAAGTGGGTGGCCCGGGTCGCCCCCACCGAGCAGGACGTGCCGGTGTTCTCGTCTTACCGCATGGACCACCAGTTCGACGTGATCCGGCTGGTGGGCGAGAAGACAGACGTGCCGGTGCCGCGGGTGCGCTGGCTGGAGCCCACCGGCTCTGTCCTGGGCACACAGTTCTTCCTGATGGATTACGTCGAGGGGCGGGTGCCGCCCGACGTCATGCCATACACGTTCGGCAACAACTGGTTTGCCGACGCGCCCGCCGAACGCCAGCGCGAGCTGCAGGACAGCACCGTCGAGGTGATTGCCAAGCTGCACTCGATTCCCGAGCCCGAGAAGACCTTCGGATTCCTCGCCGACAGCTCTGAGTCAAATGCATTGCGGCGCAACCTTGACTGGCTCAAGTCCTGGTATCAGTTCGCCGTGCCGGACATCGGCCGCTCAGCGCTGCTGGAGCGTGCACTGGCCTGGCTCGAAGCGAACTGGCCCGCCGAAGTCGCCGCCGCCGATCCCGTCCTGGTGTGGGGCGACTCCCGCGTCGGCAACGTCCTCTACGACGGGTTCCGCCCGGCCGCCGTGCTGGACTGGGAAATGGCCACGCTGGGCCCGCGGGAGATGGACGCAGCATGGATCATCTTCGCGCACATGGTGTTTCAGGAGCTCGCCGGGCTGGCCGGCCTGCCGGGATTGCCCGACTTCATGCGGGAGGAGGACGTGCGTGCCACATACGCCGACCGCACCGGAGTCGAGCTGGGCGACCTGCATTGGTTCTACGTCTACTCCGGCGTGATCTGGGCGTGCGTCTTCATGAGGACCAGCGCCCGGCGGGTGCGCTTCGGCGAGATCGAACAGCCCGACGACGTGGAATCGCTGTTCTATCACGGCGCAGTACTCAAGCGACTCATCGGAGAAGAGGCCTGATGCTTGGACCAGTTGACGAATTCCCGATCCACCAGATCCCTCAGCCGGTCGCGTGGCCCGGTTCGAGCGACCGCAACTTCTACGATCGCTCCTACTTCAACGCCCACGACCGTACCGGCGACATCTTCCTCGTCTCGGGGATCGGCTACTACCCGAACCTCGGAGTCAAGGACGCGTTCCTGCTGGTGCGCCGCGGTGACATACAGACGGCCGTGCACCTCAGCGGCGCGATCGATCAGGACCGGCTCAACCAGCAGGTGGGCGCCTACCGCGTCGAGGTCATCGAGCCACTGCACAAACTGCGCATCGTCCTCGACGAAACCGAGGGCATCGCCGCCGATCTGACTTGGGACGGGCTGTTCGACGTCGTCCAGGAGCAACGGCACATACTGCGGACCGGCACCCGAGTCACGTTGGACGCTCAGCGTTTTGCCCAAGTCGGGTCGTGGAGCGGCGTGATCGCGATCGACGGCGAGGAGATCCCCGTCGACCCATCGGTGTGGATCGGCAGCCGTGACCGGTCCTGGGGAATCCGTCCGATCGGTGAGGCGGAGCCCGCGGGCCGGCCTGCGCACCCGCCGTTCGAGGGCATGTGGTGGCTCTACGTGCCGATGGCGTTCGACGACTTCGGCATCGTCATCATCATTCAGGAGGAGCCCACTGGGTTCCGCAGCCTCAACGACTGCACTCGGATCTGGAAGGACGGCCGCGTCGAACAGCTCGGCTGGCCCCGGGTGAAGATCCATTACCGCTCCGGCACCCGCATCCCCAACGGCGCAACGATCGAGGCGACCGCATCCGATGGCAGCCCTGTGCATTTCGACGTGGAGTCCAAGCTGCCGGTGCCAATCCACGTCGGCGGCGGCTACGGCGGCGACTCGGATTGGCTGCACGGAGTGTGGAAGGGCGACAACTTCACCGAACGACTGACGTACGACATGACCGATCCGGCGATCGTCGGGCGGGCCGGATTCGGCGTCATCGATCACGTCGGTCGCGCGGTGTGCCGGGACGCAGACGGCATCGAGCGTGAGGGATGGGGATTGTTCGAGCACGGCGCGCTCGGCAGGCACGACCCGTCCGGCTTCGCCGACTGGCTGACCGTCGCGCCCTAGAACGGTGGTGGGTCGGCGTCGTAGCGGGCGCGGTTGATCCCGCGTTCCCACTGCACTCGGCGAGCGCGGTCCTGGGCTCGGGTGCGTTTTCGGGTGGGCATCGCGAGTGCCCGGTTCGTGCCGGGCGGGGGACTGTTCGGAAGCACTAGTTTCTCCGTGGGCCCGGAGAGTTGTGGAAAGAACAACGCCCCAAGCGGTCTGGTGGTGTGGGTGCGCCCGCTGGGTGAGGTCCAGACGATGATGCCGTCGGGAAGCTGTTGTTCGGTCCAGCCGGCAGGGCCGGCGCAAAAGGTTTTGAACAGGTGGTGGATTCGGCAGTACAGCTTGTTGTTCGACGGGTGCGTCGGCCCGACCGGATACGGCACGGTGTGGTCGATGTCGGATACCACCGCGGACTCATCGCAGCCGGGCCAGCGGCACGTCAGATCGCGGCAGCGGATGAACCTCGTCAAACCCGCTGATGGGCGGTAGTGCGGTTCTGCGACAAGGTCTTTGGGGACGACTACCGGGCGCAGCTTGGCTTGCTTCGCCAGCTCGGTGACCATCGCGGCGGGCAGCGCGCCGTAACCCGGCAGGTAGCCCGGCTTGTCACTGGTGCCATCGACAGTGCCGGCTTCGGCGAGCACGTTGATGACGATCTCGCCGCACGGGGCCTCGGTCGTGGCTGCCGGGCAGTCGGTCGATCCACAGCTGCA
>JAVRPG010000239.1:0-4871 GCA_032162325.1 Mycobacterium sp.
TCCTCGCCGGCCGCGGCCACGCCTGGCAGCTCGGCCAACGGGGCAAGCGGGTCAGCCGCGTTCGTCACGGCAGCACAGGCTACTGCGTGCTCTCGTAGAACACGACGAGCCTGTCGATCCGCCAGAGTTGAGCCAGCACGATGAGGCTGGCACCGAACACGGTAGGCCAGACCTCGAGCGCGACGAGGCCATACACCAAGAGCGCGAAACCGGCGGCGCCGATCGGGACGAGCAGACGCAGCACCCTCAGATGATCGGGTGGCACCCGATCACGTTCCTTCAGCCACAGCTTCTCGCCGTAGATGCCCTTGGACGCCCAGCTTGTCGGTGTCTCGATCGGCGCGAAGACGCGCGGGTTCAGCCAGAGCCAGACGACCATTGCCGCGATTGGCACCAGACACCACCAGCCCAGCCAGACCCGGCTCCAGATCGCCAGGATCATCATCGGGATCGCCGCGAACCGCGTCCAAACGCTCCACGGATTGGCATGGCGCTTCCACGCGTCGTCGCTCATGCCGAAAGCGCCTGCGATTTTCGACGTGACGCCCATGGGAAGCATTGTCCGCGCGGGCGGTGAGATGCCAACGTGAGCGCAGCGGCCGGTGACTACGCTCGCAGATATGTCTGACTCGCACACCGAAGTTCAGTCCGCCTATCCGCCACCCGCCGAGTTCGCCGCGCAGGCCAACGCGGGAGAAGACCTCTGCCGCGAGGCCGAGGCCGACCGGCTGGCGTTCTGGGCGAGGCAGGCCAGCCGACTGTCCTGGGAGACACCGTTCGACGAGGTACTGGACTGGTCGGAGGCGCCGTTCGCCAAATGGTTCGTCGGCGGGAAGCTCAATGTCGCCTACAACTGCGTTGACCGCCACGTCGAGGCCGGCAACGGCGATCGGGTGGCGATCCGCTGGGAGGGCGAACCCGGCGACAGCCGGGAGCTGACGTATGCGGATCTGCTCGCCGAGGTCAGCAAGGCCGCCAATGCGCTGACCGACCTCGGGCTCGTCGCGGGTGATCGGGTCGCGATCTACATGCCGATGGTGCCCGAGGCGATCGTCTCGATGCTGGCGTGCGCGCGGTTGGGCGTTCTGCATTCCGTGGTGTTCGCGGGTTTTTCGGCGACAGCGCTTTCAGCCCGCATCGAAGACGCCGAGGCCAAGCTCGTCATCACCACCGACGGGCAATACCGGCGCGGTCAGGCGGTATCGCTGAAGGAGGCTGTCGACGAGGCCGTATCGGCGGCCGGGACGGCCGAGAAGAACCCGGTAGAGCACGTTCTTGTGGTGCGGCGCACCGGAATTGACACGCCGTGGACCGAGGGCCGCGATCTGTGGTGGCACGAAACCGTCGAGGTGGCGTCGCCCGAGCACACCCCGGAAGCGTTCGACTCGGAGCACCCGCTGTTCCTGCTCTACACATCGGGAACCACCGGCAAGCCCAAGGGCATCATGCACACCTCCGGTGGGTACCTCGCGCAGGCGTCCTACACCCACTACAACGTCTTCGACATCAAGCCCGAGACCGATGTGTATTGGTGCACAGCCGATATCGGCTGGGTCACCGGCCACACGTACATCGTTTACGGTCCGCTCTCCAATGGCGCCACCCAAGTCGTCTACGAGGGCACGCCGAATTCTCCGAACGAGCATCGACATTTCCAGATCATCGAAAAGTACGGTGTCACCATCTATTACACGGCGCCGACGTTGATCCGGATGTTCATGAAGTGGGGCCGCGAGATCCCCGACGACCATGACCTTTCCAGCCTGCGGCTGCTGGGCAGCGTGGGTGAGCCCATCAACCCAGAGGCCTGGCGCTGGTACCGAGATGCTTTCGGCAGCAACAGAACTCCTGTCGTCGACACTTGGTGGCAGACCGAGACCGGCGCGATCATGATCTCACCGCTGCCCGGGGTCACCGAGGCCAAGCCGGGGTCGGCGATGGCCCCGCTGCCGGGCATCTCGGCGAAGATCGTCGACGAAGAGGGCAACGAACTGGTGCCTGGCGCCGACGAAGCCGAGCACGTGACCGGCTACCTGGTGCTGGATCAGCCGTGGCCGTCGATGCTGCGCGGCATCTGGGGCGACCCGGAGCGGTTCAAGGAGACGTACTGGTCGCGTTACGCCGAGAAGGGCTGGTATTTCGCAGGCGACGGAGCGCGCGTCGACTCCGACGGATCAATCTGGCTGCTGGGCCGCATCGACGACGTGATGAACGTGTCGGGCCACCGGATCTCCACGACGGAAGTGGAATCGGCGTTGGTCGGACACTCCGGCGTGGCCGAGGCGGCAGTGGTGGGCGCCAGTGACGAGACCACCGGCCAGGGTATCTGCGCGTTCGTCATTCTGCGGGCGCACGCCAAGGACAACGACAACATGGTCGACGAGCTACGCGAACAGGTCGCCAAGGAGATCGGAAAGATCGCCCGACCGCGCGAGATTCACGTCGTGCCGGAGCTACCGAAGACCCGCAGCGGCAAGATCATGCGCCGGCTGCTGCGTGATGTCGCCGAGGGCCGCGAGCTCGGCGACACGTCAACGTTGGTGGACCCCAGCGTGTTCGAGGCGATCCGGGCCAGCAAGTAGCAGATCAAGCGGCGGGCGCGCCGACCGGGACGAAGCCAGAACCTGGTCGGCCCTTGGCGGTGATGTCGCCGAGCACGGCGTTGATCGACATGGTCACCGCTGGGGTGTGCAGTGGGATGTACTTGATGATGCACGTCGGCAGTTCCTCGGAGAACGCACCGTGGATCATGCCGACGAGCCGGTTGTTGACGGTGACGGGTGCGCCGGAGTCGCCCGGCTGTCCGCAGACCTGGTTGACGATGGTGCCAGGTTGCTCGCCCTGCCCCCATGTCACGCCGCATGAGTACCCCGTCGTCCGGCCGAGCTTGCAGGCGATATCTCCGACGGCCGGATCGGGGCCGATGCCGTCGATCTCGAATCCCTTGACATTGTTGACCGGCTGCACCTTCTGCGGGTCGAACTGGATCACCGCATAATCGAGGGCGTCGTTGCCCGCGACCATCGTGCCAAGCACCCCGGCGGCCTCGGCACCTTCGGCGGCCACCCGTTCGCCCGGTCCCCCGCAGTGCGCCGAGGTGAAGCCGATCAGGTTGCCGCGGTTGTCGTTACCGATCGCGGTCAGCGTGCACAGGGTGTCGCCCTCGACCACGAGGCCCGAACCACCGCCGAGCGGAACCGGGCCATCGGCGTGGGCGTTGGAGGGCAGCAGCAGCGCGGCCAGGGCCGCGATCGTCGCGGAAATCGTCAGGCAGCGGACGCTGGTCCTCAAGTATCTATCCCCCATCGACGTGCCCCCCGACCATCCGATCCGGCCAGTCTATCGTCGGCCGGGATCGTATCGATGCACGCCACATGGCAACATGAACCGCGATTGTCATCGGATGCGGGGAGGAAATGTTCCGTGAGTGATCGCAGGGATGGCGTGCCGACGACGGTGACCTCGATACCGCTGGTCGATCCGCACGCCGCCAAGGCCGACCCGTCCATCGGTGATCTCGTCAAGGACGCGACGGCGCAGGTGTCAACGCTGGTCCGGGCCGAGGTCGAATTGGCCAAGGCCGAGATCACCCGCGACGTCAAGAAGGGTCTCACCGGCAGCGTCTTCTTCATCCTGGCGCTGGTGGTGCTGTTCTACTCCACCTTCTTTTTCTTCTTCTTCCTCGCCGAGTTACTCGACACCTGGCTGTGGCGGTGGGTCGCCTTCCTGATCGTGTTCGGGCTCATGGTGCTGGTCACCGCGGTGCTGGCGCTGTTCGGCTATCTCAAGGTGCGACGCATCCGTGGCCCGCAGCAGACCATCGAGTCGGTGAAGGAAACCCGCGAGGCGCTCACGCCCGGTCACGACAAAGACAAGGCGCTCACGTCGCCGAACGGCCAGACCGGACGTGACTTGACCGCCGATCCGTCGGGTTGGTAATGGCCCCACCCGACCCGTCGGTGGTACGGATCGACGGTCCCTGGCGTCATCTCGAGGTGCACGCCAACGGGATTCGCTTCCACGTCGTGGAGGCGGATTGGAGGGACCACAACACTGGGCTCAATGTCGCCGCCAAAGCGGCTCCGGTCACGGATCGTCCGCTGGTGATCCTGCTGCACGGCTTCGGCTCGTTCTGGTGGTCCTGGCGCCACCAGTTGCGCGGATTGACGGGAGCCAGGGTGGTGGCGGTCGACCTGCGCGGCTATGGCGGCAGCGACAAACCGCCGCGCGGCTACGACGGCTGGACGCTCGCAGGCGACACCGCGGGGCTGGTGCGTGCGCTTGGCCACAAGGCGGCGACGCTGGTGGGCCACGCCGACGGCGGCCTGGTGTGTTGGGCAACCTCGGTGCTGCACCCGCGGATCGTGCGGGCGATCGCCGTCGTCAGCTCACCGCATCCCGTCGCACTGCGCGCCTCGGCGCTGACCCGGCGTGACCAGGGCCGGGCCCTGCTGCCATCGATGCTGCGCTACCAGGTGCCGATGTGGCCGGAGCGGTCGCTGACCCGCAACGACGGCGCGGAGCTGGAGCGGCTGGTGCGAAGTCGCGCCAGTGGTAAATGGCTTGCGTCAGAAGACTTTTCCGAGACCATTCGACACATGCGGCGGGCGATCCAGATTCCGTCGGCGGCCCATTCGGCGTTGGAGTATCAGCGCTGGGCGGTGCGCAGCCAGCTGCGCGGCGAGGGCAGGCGGTTCGTGCGCTCGATGAAGCGGCCGCTCGCGGTGCCGGTGCTGCACCTGCGCGGCGACGCCGACCCGTACGTGCTGGCCGATCCGGTGTACCGGACACAGCACTATGCCCCGCACGGCCGCTACGTATCGATCGCAGGCGCAGGACATTTCGGCCACGAGGAAGCGCCCGAGGTGGTC
>JAVRPG010000240.1:0-5516 GCA_032162325.1 Mycobacterium sp.
CGGACACGCACACTCGCGGGGAAAGGCGGCTAGATCGTCAAGCGCGCCAGCAGATCCCGGCCGCGTTCAGCGCTTTGCGGGTCGCACAGCACGTCGTAGCGGCCGGCGACGAGCTGCATCGTCGAACTGAAATCTCTTGTGCCGCGCGCCATCGCATAGGGGATCGCCGAGGTGATCAAGCCGAAGAAGACACCGGCGATCAGACCCGTGACCAGCGCGCCCCACAGACTGGGGCTGAAGAAACCGAGGATCAGGCCGATGAACAGGCCCAGCCATGCTCCTGTCAGCACACCACCGCCGAGCACCTTGGGCCAGGTCAGCCTGCCGGTGACCCGTTCCACCTGCATCAGGTCGACGCCGACGATGGTGACCTGCTGCACCGGGAACTGTTGATCGGACAGGTAGTCGACGGCGCGTTGCGCCTCGGCATAGGTCGGGTAGGAGCCGATCGGCCAGCCCTTCGGCGGGGTGGGCAGGGCGGCCGGGCCACCGCGCCGGGGAGTGGGCGCACCCGGCGTCGTGCCGGGGGTCTGTCCAGGCTGAAACGGGCTGGTCATCGGTCTTCCATCTCCTCTATGCGCGCCTGAATTTCGTAGCTGCTCTCATCCGGACCAACGCCCCGACGGCCGCAATGGTGCCCTGCACTTGCGCTAGGTTGATCAGCATGACAAATCCCGGCGAGGACGCAGGCCAAACGGCATCATCCGACTCCGGTGGCGGGGGGTCGGAGCCGTCATCGGGCGGCCACGAGGCGCCCTCGATCGAGCAGCAGTCGCAGGAGCAGCCGAGCCAACCCGAAGCACCGCAGCCGGCCGAGCAGCCCGCCTACACCCCGCCCCCGGCGTACACCCCGCCGCCCGGATATCAGGCGCCCGGATACGAGGCGCCCGGCCACCCGCAGGCGTCGGGCTATCCGCCCGCGAACTTTCCCCCACCTGACTACACGCCGCCAACGGAGTATCCGGCGCCCGGCGGTGCACAACCCGGCTACCCGCCGCCGCCCTACCCCGGTCCGTCTGGCTACGGCGCGCCGTCGTACCCGCCGCCGCAATACGGGACGCCGCCGCCTCCCGGTTACGGCCCGCCGCCTCCCGGTTACGGCCCGCCGCCTCCCGGTTACGGCCCGCCGCCGACCGGCTATCCGGCGCCTGAATACTCGGCGTACGGGCAGCCGACGCCGGGCACCAACACGATGGCGATCGCGTCGTTGGTCGCTTCGATCATCGGGTTCTGTTGCTTCATCGGTTCGATCGTCGGCATTGTGCTCGGTGTAGTCGCGCTGAACCAGATCAAGCAGACGCGTGAGGGCGGACACGGGTTGGCCATCGCGGGCATCGCGGTCGGGGCCCTGTCGCTCGTGATCAGCCTGATCTTCAACGTCATCTGGTTGAGTAACTGACGAATGACCACGAGCGACTCCGAGCGGCCGTCGCAGCCCTTCGGCGGCACCGAGTACCCGTCGCTGGAGAGCTCTGCCCCACAGCCCGATCCGAATCCGCCCGTCGACTATCCGCCGGATGCCGGGTTGCCGCCGCCGGTCTATCCCATGCCGTACGCCGGCGCTCCGGGGTATCAGGGCTATCCCGGCGCACCGGGTTATTACCCCGGCGCTCCGGGTTATTACCCTGGCGCTCCGTACGATCCGTACCGGCCGATGAAGCCGCCAGGCACCAACGGTATGGCGATCGCCGCGCTGGCAGTTTCACTGGGATCGTTGGTGCTCTTCTGCGGCATACCGTCGCTCATCGGCGTGATTCTCGGCGTCATCGCGATGCGTCAGACCAGGCGCACCGGCCAGGAGGGCTTCGGGCTGGCATTGGCGGGCACCATTATCGGTGCCGTGCCCACCGTGTTTTGGCTGCTCTTCCTGCTGCTGTTCATCGGCGGCGGATGGCAGTGGGCGCCGTAGCAGGCCGCGGACGAGAGGAGCACAAAGGGGTCTAAGTCGGCGGCCGGAACCGTTCGGCCGTGCGCTCCATGCCCGCGGCGCGACCCTTGCCCGCTATCACCAACGCCATCTTGCGGCTGGCCTCATCGATCATCTCGTCGCCGAGCATCACCGCGCCCCGCGCCCCGCCTGCCCGCGACGTGTGCCAGTCGTAGGCCTCCAGGATCAACTCGGCGTGGTCGTAGTCCTTCTGCCGCGGGCTGAAGACCTCGTTGCCGGCCGCAATCTGGTCGGGATGCAGCACCCACTTACCGTCGTAGCCCAGCGCCGCCGACCGCCCGGCGACGCGCCGGAAACCGTCGACGTCACGGATCTTCAGATACGGTCCGTCGATCGCGAGGACGCCGTGGGTGCGGGCGGCGATCAGGATCCGCATCAGCACATGGTGATGCGCGTCGCCGACGTCGTAGCCCTCCGGCTGCTCTCCGACCTCAAGTGTGCGCATGTTGAGACTTGCGGCCATGTCCGCGGGCCCCAGCACCAGTGCCTGAACGCGAGGCCCCGCCGCGATCGCGTCGATGTTGGGAAGGCCCTGCGCGTTTTCGATCTGCACCTCAATCCCGATGCGGCCCAACGGTAGTCCGTGCGTGGCCTCGAGCTGACTCAGCAGCAGGTCCAGCGCGTGGATGTGCGAGACGTCAGTCACCTTGGGCAGCACGACAATGTCGAGCGATGCCCCCGCAGTCGACACCACCTCGATGACGTCGGCGTAGGTCCACGGCGTCGTCCAGTCGTTGACCCGCACCCCGCGCAGCTGGCCGGCCCACCCCGGCTCGGCGAGCGCGACGGCGACCTGCGTGCGCGCCTCGGCCTTCGCATCGGGCGCGACGGCGTCCTCCAGATCAAGGAACACCTCATCGGCGGGCAGGTTCTTCGCCTTCTCGATCATCTTGGCGTTGCTGCCAGGAACCGAAAGACAGGTTCGACGGGGCCGATACGAGTTTTCCACGACAACACTCTCTACCGTTCCTGGTTAGTGAGCAGGAGTGTGTCCTGTGCGGCCCGAACGGTGTTGGCCGCTGGCGGCGGGTGTTTTCCGGTAAACCGAGATACCTCATGGTGGGTGTGTCGGTGGGCCGGAACTGTCGCGCCTGCCACCGTAGCCGCGGTGACGGTCGGGCCTGGCCGGTGGTGTGCCCGCAGCGGTCCGCTGTCCGGTGCGGGGTCCTGCCGGCCGTCGCGTGATCGCCAGTCCGAGGCCACGTCTGCCGATCGCGGCCGCCGCGCCGTGATGGCGGGTCACGGTGGCCGGGTCGGAAGTCTGTTGCTGCAACGGTGTGGTCCAGTGCTGGTTGCCTCAGCGGCTGGTGTAGGCCGGGTCCACTCCGATGACCGCGACGCCGCGCCGGGCCGCCATCCCGGCGAGCCGGGCACGGAATCGCCGGGTGGGGATGCCAGCGATGTTGCGGCGCAGCCGTTTCCCGCGCGGGCCGCGGCCCAGGTTTCGCGCCCGGTAGCGCGGGCGTCGCCGAAATCCAGGTTCTCCACCACGACCGCCCCGCAGCCGGCGTGCTGGGCGTGGTCGAGCAGGGCGGTGATCGCTGCACGCACCCGCCCATCGCGCCGCGATGCCGCCAACCCGTCGGTGTGCACCTCGATGGTGGCGGGGTCACCGACCGGGTTGCCCGAGGCATCCAGCAAGCAACAGGCCAGGTGGTCGGCGTTGAGATCCACCCCCAGCACCGGCCCGGCCCGTAGCTCCTCGAGCGAGGTGGGCGGTTCGGGGGTGTTGGCCCAGGAGGCGTCCAAGTACCAGCGGTCGCGCTCGGGGTCGTAGCTGATGTCGTAGCGCACCGCTTGGCGCGCCGCGACCCGCGCCGCCCACTCGTCACCACGGTGATGAAACCGCACCGGGGCCGCGATCGTGAGGTGGGTGCCGAGCTGGTCGGCCAGCGCCACTGGCGTCTTGATGCGCAGTTGGCCAGCCTCGTCGACGCGGATGGTTTCATCGCCACCGGCCTTGCCCGTCTCCCCATCGGCGGTCACAAACATCCGCTGCGCGTCCCAGCGGTCGCGCCACTGCTGCTCGGTCATCTGCGCGGCGTCGAGGTGGTTGCGGGTGCGCCACAACCGTTGCCCACCCACCACCATCGACGGGCGCCCCGCCGCCAACGCTCGCTCTGCGGTGTTCAGCCGCGACCGCGGCACCGCCAGCCGGCGGGTCTTGGCGAACCGCTCGGCCCGATTCCGGTAGCCCCGGCGCCGCGATCGCCGCCGGCCGCCGGTGTCGTCGGCGTCTGTCGGGGCCAGCTCGCCGGGCCGCAGCGCACACCGGGCCTCCAACACCCGTACCGCGGCCCGTAGATCCGCCACATGGGCGGCCAAGCCCCGCATCCCGAACTGGTACTGGTCTCCGACCGCGCGGGTGATCGCCCCCGCCCACCGCGACGACGCGACCCCGGTGACCGCTTGCTTACGCTCGGCCCGCCACCCCGCCTGACCGTCACGATCCAGCACACCACGGTCAATCCGCTCGGCCAGCTCGCCGCGATACACCGACCCCAGAAACGCCCCGATCGCGGTCAACGCCGCCGCCTCAGCCTCGCTCACATGAATCCGGGTGCGAATCCGCACCCCCGCCGGCGGCGCCGCCACCACCGGATCAACGACCCGACGCAACCGCGCACCCTCACCCACACCCAGATCCTGACAGCCACCACCGACAACCCCGGCCCCGCCAGTAGCAGGCTCACTCCTGCGCGGTATCGCTCACTGCATACCCTCTACAGATATGGCGGCGGTGAAAAGGGTCTATGCGGCCCGACTCGCGGGGATGGTGGTGCTGGGCCCCGACGGGGAGTCCATCGGCCGTGTCCGCGATGTGGTGATCAGCATCGGCGTCTCTGGCCATCAGCCGCGGGTATTGGGTCTTGCCGTCGAATTGCTCACCCGCCGAAGGATTTTCGTTCCAATCCTACGCGTGACGGCTATCGAGCCCAGCGCCGTCACCCTCGCGACGGGCAATGTGTCCATGCGCCGCTTCTCCCAGCGCCCCAACGAGGTGCTGGTGCTCGGCGAGGTGATCGAAACCCGGGTCCGCGTCGACGATCCCGATCTGCCGGAGCTGGCGGGAATCGATGTCGTCGTGGTCGATCTGGGCATCGAACAGACCCGCACCCGCGACTGGGTCGTCACGAAAGTCGCCGTGCGGCCGCAGCGCCGGCTCGGCCGCCGAAGCAACGTCTACATCGCCGACTGGAATCAGGTGCAGGGCCTGACCCCGTCCGGACTCGCGATGCCCGACCAGGGCGTGGCTCAGTTGCTCGAACAGTTCCAGGGGCAACGCGCGATCCAGGTCGCCGAAGCGATTCGCGAGCTGCCCGAAAAGCGCCGCTACGAGGTGGTCAAGGCGCTCGACGATGAGCGGCTCGCCGACGTGCTGCAGGAGCTGCCAGAAGACGAGCAGGCCGAAGTGCTGATGCAGTTGGCGACCGAGCGGGCGGCCGACGTGCTCGAGGCGATGGATCCCGACGACGCCGCCGACCTGCTGGGCACGATGGCCCCCGCTGACGCGGAGCGGTTCCTGCGCAGGATGGATCCCGAGGACTCCGAGGACGTGCGCCGGCTG
>JAVRPG010000241.1:0-14289 GCA_032162325.1 Mycobacterium sp.
CTGCTTCCTCGGGTTCTCCTTGGCGTTGGTCATCCTCGTCGACAAGGGACAGATGACCTACCCGCAGTACGTCCTGCCGGTCGTCATCGTGCAGGCGATGCTGTTCGGCGCCATGACCACCGCCGACCGCGCGGCGCGGGATCGGTTGTCGGGATTCGGAGTTCGGCTTCGCACCCTTCCCATTCCGGCGGTGGTGCCACTGGTGGCCCGGATGGTCTACTGCTTGATCCGCGCGGTGATCGCGCTGGTCGCCGGCGTCGCCGTCGCATCGGTGTTCGGCTTCCGGATGGCAGGCGGCCTCGGCTACGGCGTGCTGTTCGTGGTCATCGTGTTGGCCTTCGCGATGGCGGTTTGCCTTGGTGCGGATGCGCTTGGATCGCGAATCGGCTCCGTCGAGTCGTCCAGCCAGGTGCTGCTGCTGCCCCAGCTGGTGCTCGTCCTGCTTTCCACCGGCATGGCGCCTGCCGAATCGTTTCCCGCATGGCTCGGTCCTTTCGTCCGCTACCAGCCGGTATCGCAGGTGACCGAGACATTGCGCGCGCTCGCCGGCGGTCACGTCACCGCTGCCGGTCTGTCCGCGACGGTGGCCTGGTGCGTCGCGTTGCTTGCGCTGTTCGGCGGCCTCGCGTTGCGTATGCAAAGGCGCACACAGTGACCGTGATACTGCAGTGAGAGAAGGAATCACCGACGAGGCGTCGCTGACGGCCTTGGCCCGGCAGAGCGCGTTGGAGGCGGGACGACTGCTGCGCCGTTGGCGACGCGATCCGATCGTCACCGTGCAGGCGTTGCTGTTTCCGACCTTCCTCCTGATCATCTACAAGTTGCTCATCGGCAAGGCGGTGCTGGCCCTTACCGGAAGCGACAGCCTCTACGGGCTGGTCCCGATGTGCGCCGTCGTCGGCGCAATCTTCGGCACGCTTGGCGCGGGCCTGGCTCTGCCAGCAGAACGCGAGTCGGGCCTGCTAACCAGGTTGTGGGTCCTGCCAATCCATCGGGCAAGTGCCCTGAGCGGTCGTCTGCTCGCCGAGGCGGTCCGCACGGCGGGCTCCGCCGTGATGCTTACCGCATTCGGTGTCGCGTTGGGTCTGCGATTCGCTGATGGCTGGGCCGCGGCAGTGGCGTTTGTTCTTGTGCCGGTGATGATCTCGGTGGGCGTTGCGACGGTGGTCATCGCGATCGCTGTGCGCGCAGACGGACGGGCCATGGTGACCTGGCTGGGCGCGGGATGCGTCGTGCTGCTCTTCTTCAATACCGGGGTCGCCCCTGCCGAGGTGTTTCCGTCCTGGCTGCAACCGGCGGTGCGACTTCAGCCGATGTCGCCGACCATCGAGGCGATGCGCGCCCTTGCAGAGGGTGGGCCCGTGCTGTGGCCGCTGCTGCAGGCGGGCGTGTGGGCCTGCGGACTCGTCGCGGTGTTCGCGCCGATGGCGGTGCGCGGGTATCGCGCCGCCGCCGAAGCGGGGTGCCAGTGACGAGGCTGGCGCTGCTCGACCAGGCCGCGTTTCTTCGGTTGCGGGCCACCGGTCAGGGCAGCGTATGTCAGTGCACATGGGTGTACGACCGCGCCGTGGACATCGACGAATTGCGCATCTTCAACGGAAATCTCGCTACGGGACTGCTCGGGCGCAGGATAGAGCGCTCGCCGTTGCCGTTCGGGCGTCATCGGTGGGTGGTCGGCGGCCGGTCACCCGACATCGACCTCACGGCCCCATGCCGCCCGCGCGACGGCATCGGCGACTGGATCGAGCGGCGCGCGCGAATCAGGGTCGACCCGGAATGGGGACCGACCTTTCACCTCGGCGTGCTGCCGCTGGACGACGGTGGGACGGCGATCAGCCTGGTGGCGTCGCACTGCGTCGCGGACGGCCTGGGGCTGGCGACGGCTATTGCGGAAGCGGTCAAGGGTGAGAGCCGCGATTTCGGTTACCCGCGGGCGCATTCACGCGGCCGATGGCGTGGCGTGTCAGAGGACCTGAACGACGCCGTCAGGGCATTGCCCGCCGTGATCCGCGCACTGATTGCGACTCTGCTGATCTTGCTGCGGCTCTCGCCGGAGGCGAAGGCTCCGTCAACGGCGCCCCGTCGCCCCGCGGAGGGCGCAGATGATGACCAGGCCGAGCTTCCTTCGGTGACGATGCAGACCGACGCGTCGGCTTGGAACATCCAGGCGCGCGAGTTGAGCGGAAGCAGCAACACACTTTGCATCGCATTCGCGGCCCGCCTGGCGCACCGGATGGGCAGGGTTGCGCCTGACGGCAACACGGTGACGGTCGTGCTCCCGGTCAGCGAGCGCACCGCCGAGGACAACCGCGCCAACGCGCTGACCTCGATCACACTGGCCGTCGACGGCGAAGCGGTGATGGACGACATGAGCGGTGTGCGGGCGGACGTCAAGAGTCGTCTGACCTCGCTGGGCCAGCAGCCCAATGAGATGCTCGCCGGGCTTCCGCTCATCCCGTTCACGCCGCGATGGTTGGTCAGGCACACCGAAGGCATTGCCATGGCCACCGGCCAACTTCCGGTGGGATGTTCCAACCTCGGGAGCTTCGACACAGTCGTCGGCCGCATCGACGGCGGGGATGCGACCGAGGTGTCGATGCGGTTGGCCGAGCAGGGCATCACCCGTCGCCGCATCGAGCGCACCGATGGCCAGTTGTTCTGCGGCACCGGAACGGTCAACGGCAGTCGTTTCATCACTGTCGTGGCATACCAGTGCGGTGCCGAGAACACCGCAGCATCGCTGCGCGGGCTGGTGCGTGACGCACTGGCCGACCTGCACCTGTCCGCTACCACTGTCCGTTAGGGCCATCCGATGGCGACCTTGAACATCAAAGCCGTTCAGAGCGGCTCGGCGCGTCCGCTGCTGTACGTCGGCATCGCCGTCGCGATTGCCATGTGGTCGACGGCCGTGCTGTGCTTCGCGATCAACATCGTCCCCCTCGACGTGTACTGGATGTCGTACTACGCCGTCGACTACACGTTCGGGTTCGTCCGTCGGGGGCTAGCCGGGGAATTGGTCGGGCTCGTTCCGGGACACTACTTTGCGGTCGCGCTCGGACTGCGCTGGCTGTCGACGGCGATCTATCTGTGCGCCCTTGGCCTGGTCGCAGGTGTCGTGCTGTTCGGCCGGCGCCGGTCCGCGCGCAGGCTGATGGTCGCGATGCTGATTCCGTTGCTGCCGTTCGGAATCCCGTTTGCGGCCTACTCTGCCCGACCGGACCTGTTCGGTGCTGCCGCACTCGCGGTGTTCGCGGTGGCGTTACCGTTCGCGCGGTCTCGGACGGTCGCGTTGGCGTGGTGCACGGCCTATGGCTTGGCAATTGCGGCGTTGACACTGGTCCACGAGGCGATCGGGCTGCAGTTCGCCCTAGGCGCCGTGCTGGCGATCGTCGTTCTTGGCAACACGCTGGGCACCGCGCGACGCCGTGGCGTGCTGCTGGCTGTCGCGCCCGGCGTCCTCACCGCGATCGTGGTGGCAGCATTCGGCCGTCACGACATCGCCCCTCAATTGTGTTCGGCGGTACCGCATCACACGATGCCCAATCCATTGGCCACCATCACGTCGCTGCCCACGCTCGTGCAGTACGTGTTCGGTGCACAGCAGAGTCAAACCGACTATCACGACTGGGTGTGCCGTAACGTGATGCCCATCTACGACTACGGCGTCGTGGATGCCATGCGCATTGTCGCGAATATCGGGGTGGTCGGCCTCGCCGTATCGTTGGTGTTCGGTGTGGCGGCGTTCGCTGCAACGATGTACGGAATCAGCGGAGTGTCGGGCGTTCCGCTACGCGCGTTCGTCGACCAGTTGCGGGGCAGCTTGGCGTGGGCGGCCGCCGGGCTGGTGTTGATCATTCCGGTCTTCCTGACCGGTTTCGATTGGACCCGGTGGCTGATCATCGTGTCGTTCGACGTTGCGATCGTATTTACGGTATTCGCGGCGCGCCGGCACGAGATTGACCAGGAGCCGACGCCAAAAGCGTTGCGGTTGTTTGTCTTTCTCGTCATCGCACTGGCGCTGGTCCCGATAGGCACGGTCCCCGGCTTCGGCGGGCCGCGGATCATCTAGGCGCTGCGCACCTGCCGACCCGTGAAGGGGTTTCAAGTTTCGTGACGGCCACCAGTTCGCCCGTCCCATCAGAACCGCCAGCGCAGGCACGGTGACCGTGCGGACCAGGAAGGTGTCCAGCAGTAGCCCGACACCGATGATGAACCCGACTTGCACCATCCCCGCGATGCTGCCGAAGGTCAGGCCGAACATGGACGCGGCGAAGATGATTCCGGCGGAGGTGATCACGCCGCCCGTGGCGCCCACAGTCCGGATCACCGCCGTGCGCATCCCACGGGACGCCTCGTCGCGGATGCGTGAGATCAACAGCAGGTTGTAGTCGGCTCCGACCGCGACCAGAACGATGAATGCGGTCCCCGGCACGTTCCACGCTATGTGCTGGCCGAGGATGAACTGGAATACCACGACGCCGATGCCGAGTGCCGACAGATAGGAAATCGCCACCGACGCAATGAGGTAGAGCGGCGCTACGACGGCGCGCAGTAGCGCGATGAGAATCAAGAGCACAACCAGGATCGTCATGGTGAGGATGAACCTCATGTCGTGGTTGTAGTAGTCACGCACATTGGCGTTCACGGCGGGCAACCCGGCGATCGAAATCGTTGCGTCCGCCAGCTCGGTGTTGGGCTGGGCGCTTCGAGCCGCGTCCATGATCTGTGAGACCTGGTCCATCGCCTGGGTGCCGAACGGGTCGAGGTCGGTCTGGACGAGGTAACGCACGGCGTGGCCATCGGGCGAAACGAACATGGTTGCGGCGGTTTTGAACTCGCTCTGCGACAGGATCTGGGGCGGAATGTAGAAGCCGGCCATCGACGGCTCGCGGGCGTTGGTGCGCATGGCCATCAAGAACGACGAGGCGTCGCCGAGACCCGGACCCATCTGGCGGACCTGGTCCACCAGCAGCTGCACACCGTCTGCGAGCTGACGGCTCGCGTCGGCAAGCGTGTTTGCGCCGTTCTGCAGTTCGGTCAGTTTGCGCTGAATGCCATCCGGCTTATCCAGCCCGAGTTCTCGTGCTGCGTCGGTGGCATCCTCGAGCTTCTTGCGAAGGTCGGTGACGGTGGTGTCAACCGGCTGGGTGCCCTGGGTGGACTGCAGCTGCTGTGCCAGATCGGAAAGGGATCGGAGCGTTCCGTCGTCGTGGGCCGCGACAAGGCGCTGTAGCGTCGCCCGAGAGTTCTGGCACGCCGGGTCCATTGCGCAGACCGGACTGAAGTTCAGCGCGGCCATCATCGGGACCGCCCACCTGTACACGTCGTCGACCTGGGTGAGGTTCACTCCCAACGCATCACCGAGAGCGCGCATGTTTGTCACGAGTTGAGCCGAACGGTCCATGTCGGCCAGTGTCGTGTTCGCCCCGTATCGACTCTGCATGTCGACAAGGGCGTTGGTCAGTCCGCTGACGGAAGTCATCGCTCCCAGTACACCGTTGCGGAGGTCGCCGAGGGTGTCGGCGAGCTGGTGCGCACCGCCCGTGAGTCGATCGAGATCGGCGTCTCGGCTCGAGATCTCGGTGGACGCCTCTGAGAGCTTGTCGCCGACCTGACCCGCCTGGTAGGTAGCCTTGGCCTGTTCTAGGGTCTCACCGGTGGGTCGGGTGACACCGCGCACGGCGGCGATGCCAGGGACCTGGCTGACGCGGCGGGCCATCTGTTCGAGATCGGCGAGGGCCTTCGGGCTTCGCAGGTCGTGTGGGGACTGCACGAGAATGAACTGCTGGATACTCGAGTTGACCGGGAAATGCTGCGCCATCACCGCATACCCCACGTTGCTGTCAACGTCGGGCGGCAGGTTCTTGCGGTCGTCATAGTTGAACCTGATCGCGCTGACGCATCCGCCCAGGATGGCCAATACGATGAGGCTGGCCACCAGATGCCGCACCGGATGCAACACGATCCTGATGCCAGATCGCCGCCAAATGCGTCTTGTGAGTTCACGTCTGGGCTTGACCAGGCCGCGCCGCCCGGCGAGCGTAACCATCGCGGGCAGCAGCGTCATCGACGCGAGAAATCCGACGATGATCGTGATGGCCAGGGCGGGGCCGATGGTCGAGAACACTCCCAGCTTCGCGAAGGTCATACCCAAGAACGTGATCGCTACGGTGCCGGCTGACGCCGCGATCACCTTGCCGATCGACCCCAACGCCGACACCAGGGCGACATCGGATTCCTCGCCCATCCGGAGGTATTCGTGGTAGCGCGAGATGAGGAAGACCGCGTAATCCGTTCCTGCGCCCAGCATCATCCCGCTCACCAGGACCATGGCCTGTGGCGAGATGCTCAAGCCCATCTGTGCGAGCCAGGCGATGATCTGTTGGGCGACGACGAGTGAAATTCCGATGGTCACCAAGGGCAACACCATGGTGATCGGGTTTCGATAGACGAGAAGCAGAATCGTCAAAACCATGAGCGCGGTCGCGATTTCAATGACATGTACGTCGCGCTCACCTACTGCCGTCATGTCGCCGACCGTCGCGGCCGGGCCGGTGAGGTGGGCGGTCAGCGATGTGCCCGTCGTCGACGTCTTGACGATCTCGACGGCCCGCTTGTAGGACTCACTGGCGGCCGGGGTGGCGAGCTCGCCCGCGAGTCCGACAGGTAGATACCACGCCTTGTGGTCCTTGCTGGTGACCACGTCACGCAATGCGGGGGTGCTGATGAAGTCCTGCAGCATGACGACCGCGTGGTCTGCGTGAAGGTTGTCGACGAGCTTGCGGTAGACCGCCTCCTCGGCGGGACCCAGCCCGTTGTCGTTGCTCAGCACAACCAACAGGCTGTTCTGCGAGTCCGACTCGTTGAACTCCTTGATCATCGCGTTGTTGGCGACCAAGACAGGCGCATCGGAGGGCAGGAACTCGGGGGGTTTCTCGCCCGCGATCTTGGCCAGCGGCGGCAGCAGTACGAACAACGCGACGGCCAGGGCGATCCAGAATACGATGACCAACAGCGGCCACCGCACGACGACGCAGCCAAGCCGGCCGAAGCCGCCCAGCGAACTCGCCAGGTCGTCGGCCTCGGCGCGTCTCAGCACGTAGGTCCCCGCATCCCCGAAAACAATACTGTGCGGCGGCACTCTGCGAGAGGTCAGCGAGCCTGCGAACTATCTGTGGTGCCAACGGGATTCGACACAGGCCTGTCGGCAAACCTACCCAGATCGAATGGCTTGGCCTGTGCTGGCGTAACCGGCGGATGTTGGGATCAGAGCGACGTCAACCGCCCGCGGTCAGTGCCTTGAGTTCGTCGAGCGAGTCGCTGACGAGGTGTGAAAGGTCGGTGTCCCTGGCGGCGCTGATCCATCGGTCGAAGGCGACCTTGAAGACCGCTACCCCAGTTTCGGCGGTCAATTTGGCGGCCGGTTCCGCGACGCCGCGGCGGCCCAAACATTCGGCGATCGCCGCGGCCAGCGATGCCAGCTTGATCAACTCGCGTTCCTGCAGGCCCGGGTTGGCGTCGATGACCGCCTGGCGCTGTTGGGCGTGCTCGCGGCGACCGTGGAACATCTCCCCCGTGGCCTGTAGCCCGGCGCCTACCGCGTCGATCGGCGATGCGGAATCGGGAGCGTCCGCAATGTGTTTGGTCACCAACTCCATGAGCAGACCCTGCCCCCAAAAGACCACCTCTCGCTTGTCGGCGAAGTACCGGAAGAACGTCCTCTCCGTCAGACCCGCCCGCTCGGCGATCTCGGCGACCGTGGTCTGGTCGAACCCGCGCTCGGTGTAGAGGTCCATGGCCGCCCGCTCCAGGCGGCCGCGCGCGTCGGGCTGCCACCGGCTCATGTGGCGATCCTAGGGGATGACAGCGACTGTCATCGGCGTTACTGTGATGACAGCAACTGACATCAATGGAGGTCCCATGCGAGTTTTTGTCACCGGCGCGTCTGGCTTCATCGGATCGGCGGTTATTTCGGAGCTCATCGACGCAGGTCACCAGGTCGTCGGCCTGGCGCGTTCGGATTCCTCGGCGCGGTCCATCGAGGCGGCAGGTGCGCGGGCCCAGCCCGGCGACCTCGCAAATCTCGAGAGTCTGCGCGCCGGTGCGGAGGCCGCCGACGGAGTGATCCACCTGGCGTTCAACCACGACTTCTCCGACTTCGCCGGCTCCGGTCAGATGGATCGGCGTGCCATCGAGACGATCGGTGAGGCGCTCGCGGGGTCGGACCGCCCGTTCGTCGTCACCTCCGGATTGGCCGGCCATGCACCCGGACGTCTTGTGACGGAAAACGACGCGGCCGCACCCGGGCTGCCCCGCGCATCGGAGGAGGCTGCTTTCGCGTTCACCGGGCGCGGCGTGCGCGTGTCGGTGGTGCGCCTGCCACCCACGGTGCACGGCGAGGGCGACCACGGCTTCGTCCCTCGGCTGATCGGCATCGCCCGCGAGAAGGGCGTCTCGGCCTACCCCGGCGACGGGTCCAACCGCTGGCCCGCCGTGCACCGATTCGACGCCGCGAAGGTGTTTCGATCCGCGCTGCAGGAGGCGCCCGCCGGGGCATTGCTGCATGCGGTCGACGAAGAAGGCGTCGCGACACGCGATATCGCAGGCGCCATCGGTCGCCACCTCGCCTTGCCGGTGCGCTCCGTTGCTCCCGAGGTTGCGCTCGACCATTTCGGGTGGCTCGGAGGATTCTTTTCACTCGACGTCCCCGCATCGAGCACGTGGACTCGAAAGCAGTTGGGCTGGAACCCGACTCAGATCAAGCTGATCGATGATCTGGAGCAGGGCCACTACTTCCACGACCGGGCCGCCTGATCGGTAGGACAGTTCCGGATGTAGCTCTCTAGGCCTTGAGTCGGCCCGAGCCGAATATGACCGCCGACCAGACCGACAGCGCTACGGCCAGTCCCCACACCACGGCAAGTGCCGACACGGCGCTCACGTCGCCGCTTCCCACCAGACCGATCCGCTCGACCTGAACCAGCCAGAAGACCGGGTTGATCTGGCTCACGACGTCCCAGACGTGTGGCAGCTGCCGGACGGAGTAGAAGATGCCACCGAGGAATCCGAGCGGCAGCAGGACGATCGACTCCATCGCGTACACGTGGTCCAAGGACTTGGCCAGACTGCCCGCAATCACGCCGGTCTGCGCCGCCACCACGAGCACGCCGAGGGTGCCGAATACGAACACCAAGGGCCGGGCCACGCCGCCGTGGGTCAGCGGCACACTGATCGCCAGGACACCGGCACCGACGATCACTCCGCGGGCGATCCCGCCGGTAACGAGGGCCGCGTTGATTTCCCACCATCGCAGCGGACTGGCGAAGACATCGTTGATGTACCTGTCGCGGCGCGCCTCGAACAGACTCGTTGTCCCGTTGAAGAATCCGACGTTGAGGATCGCCTGGGCGAACAGGCCGGGGACGATGAACTGCCCGTAGGGAACGCCGCCGGTCGAGTCGACATGACGCCCCAGTACCGAGCCGAAGACGACGACGAACAGGATGGTGGATATCACGGGACCAGCGATCGAGTACTGCCAGATGTTGAGGAATCGCAGCACCTCTCGCTCGGCGAGCCAGACGAATGGGGGCCGCTCGGCCCGGAACGGTTCGTCGTACGGTCTAACCGCCGGGGCCTCGACGCCGGTCATGGGGCGGCCTCCGCCGCAATGACCCGGGCATAGACCTCGGAGATGTCACGCGCCTCATAGCGGTCGCGCAGGGACGCCGCCGATCCGCGGTCCACGATCCGCCCGGCCGCGATGAGTGCGATCTCGTCGCACAACGTCTCGGCTTCCTGAAGATAGTGGGTGGTCAGCAGTATCGTCGTGCCCGCAGCGTTGAGCCCCTTGAGCAATCTCCAAATTTCCGAACGCAATTCGACGTCGACCCCTGCAGTCGGTTCGTCGAGGATCAACAGCCGCGGTCGGTGCGTCAGGGCGCGGGCGATGACGAGACGGCGCTGCATACCGCCCGACAGTTCGTAGGCCCGCCCATTGGCCTTCGCGCCGAGCCCGAACAGCTCCAGCAGTTCATCGGCGCGACGCACCGCTTCCCTGCGCCCGATCCCGTGATAGCCGGCGTGATAGATCAAGAGCTGCCGAACCGACAGGAATCGGTCGACGTTGATCTCCTGCTCGGCCAGGCCGATGAGGCGCCGGGCCTCCCTGGTCCGGTAGTCGTGGCCGAAGACAGTCAGCTCACCCGACGTCGGCTTGACGATGTTGCACACCGAACCGATGAGCGTGGTCTTTCCGGCGCCATTGGGGCCGAGCAGGCCGAAGAATGCGCCGTCGTCGAGTTCCAGATCGAGGTCTGACACCGCGGTGAAGCCGCCGCGGTAGACCTTGCTCAGGCCATCGATCGACAGCGCAGGTGGAGTCTTGTCGCTCCGGTTGGCGGCGATGGTCTCGCCGGAATCAGGAAATCTCACACCGGAAGTCTGCATCGTCGGCGTGGACGGCGTGGAATTGGTTGGTCGGGACGGGAAGGCCGTAGTGCTCACGCAGCGTCGTGCCCGCATACTCCTCGCGGAACAGGCCCTTGCGCCGCAGGATCGGCAGCACCTGTTCGATGAAGGTCTCCAGTCCGGACGGCAACGCCGCGGCCATGATGTTGAACCCGTCGGCGGCGCCACCCTCGAACCAGGCGACGATGGTGTCGACCACCTGATCCGGTGTACCGATGAAGGTGAAGTGGCCGCGTCCGCCGCCCAGTCGGGACAGAATCTCGCGAACTGTGAGGCTCTCACGCTGCGCCAGCTCGATGATGAGGTCCGCTCGGCTCTCGGCGCCCTCGAGTTTCGGACGCGCCAAGACGACGTCCGGCAGCGGCTTGCCGAGGTCGAACGCCGACGTGTCGGCCTCCAATATGTTCGCCAACTGCCACAGCCCGTACTCCGGCACCCGAAGTTCGTCCAGTTGCGTTGCCAGCGCCTGTGCTTCGTGCTCGGTCGAGCCGATGATCGGCACGATGCCCGGCAGCACGAGCGCGCCGTCGGGGTCACGGCCCGCGGCCTTCGTCCGCGCCTTGATATCGCTGTAGAAGTCGGCGGCGCGCTCGTAGGTTTGGTGGGCGGTGAAAATGGCTTCCGCGTGGTGGGCGGCGAAGTTCTTGCCGTCCTCAGACGACCCAGCCTGCACCAGCAGCGGGTGGCCCTGGGGCGGCCGCTCCACGTTCAGCGGGCCTGCAACCTTGAAATGGCCGCCATCGTGGTCGACGGTGTGCAGACGTGAGAGGTCGGCGTAGCGGCCTGATGCCTTGTCGCCGAGGACCGCGTCCGTTTCCCAGCTGTCCCACAACGCCTTTGCGACATTGAGGAACTCATCTGCCCGTGCGTACCGCGACAAGTGGTCCAGACGGTTGTCGAGGCCGAAATTCGCAGCCTCTTGCGGAGTGGCCGACGTGACGATGTTCCAGCCGGCCCGCCCCCCGCTGACGTGGTCCACCGACGCGAGTCGGCGCGCCAGGTTGTACGGCTCGTTGTACGTCGACGACACGGTGGCGATCAGCCCGATCCGGTTGGTGTGCTGCGACAGCGCGGTCAGCAACGTCAGCGGCTCGAGCTGGCCGGGCGGGCGGAACTCCCCCGTTCCGGTCAGTGCCGGGCCGTCGGCCAGGAACAGCGAGTCGAACTTCGCGTTCTCCGCCAACTGGGCCAGTTCGATCCAGTGTCGGAGGTCGAAGTCGGCACGCGGATTGCTCTGCGGCAGGCGCCACGCGGCTTCGTGATGCCCGGCCTCCATGAGGAAGGCGTTGAGATGCAGTTCCCGTCGTTTGATGCTCATGACTGGTTCGTGCTGTCGAAGCCATCGGGCAGGAGGTTGTCATAGATGGTGTTTACGTCAACCTTCTTGGTGATCTCGCCAGCCTCAAAAAAGGCGTCACTGAGGGCCTGCTCAGCCTTGAGGTCTTCGGGGAGAAACTGAGTGATCTTGAACGGGAAGGCGTCCACGGTCGTCCTGGCGTCATCGAGGGAAACACCTGTCTCCTTCGCGATGGCCTTGGCGTACTCGTCGGGGTGCTGCTGGGCCCAATTGAATTCCCGGGCGACGCGGGTAAGCACGTCGGCCAAAGCGGCGCGTCGATTCGGGTCGTTGAGCGACTTCTCGCTCGCCACGTAGTAGTTGTTGACCTGGTCGATCGGCGGAAGGCCCTTGGCGATGATGCGGGCACCGTTCTTGACGGCGAGTGCGGACTGCGGGTTCCAGATGGACCAAGCGTCCACCTTGCCGGTGTTGAAGGCCGTCCCGCCTGCCGCCGGGCTGAGGTAGACGAGCTCGACGTCCTTGGGAGTCAGGCCCACGCTCTTGAGAGCGAGCAGCGCCAAGCCGTGCGCAGAGCTGCCCTGCGGTACGGCGATCCTCTTACCCTTGAGGTCGGCCAGCGTCTGAATCGGTGAATCCTTACCCACGATGATGTTCTCGGAAGCCTTGGTCGCATCGGCACCGCGCTGGACGGCGACGATCTTGAAGCCGAACTGCTTTGCGGCCCCCGTGATTGGCGGGACGTCACCGACAGATCCGAGGTCAATGTCGCCGGACGCGGCGGCCTGCACAAGCGGCGGACCGAAGTCGAACCTGGCGAATTTGACCTTGTACGGAGCATCGTCGAATGCGCCCGTGATCTTCGACAGTTCCTCGCTGCCGTCACCACCGTTGTCCCCGATGGTGAAGGTGTACTGGCTCCACTCCGGGTGGCTGGCACCACCCGCACTGCTCAGCGGGGCGTCGGGGGTCTTTGACGAGGAGCAGGCGGCAAGAACGCTCGCGATGGTGAGCAGCACTGCAGCGAACGTAAGCCGAAATGGTTTGTGGGACATTCCTTCTCCTGGACTATGGGACGGGGTGAGGTGAGTTCAGTGCTGGCTGGCGAGTCCGAGGTCAGACAAGAGTGCTGCGCGCAGTTCCTCGCGAGCGACGCTTGCTTCCCGCTCAGCCGGCGAGAGCTGCACTCTGTGCGCGTCGCCGATTCGCCCGTTGCTCATGACAACGATCCGGTCGGCAAGGGCGATGGCTTCGTCGACGTCGTGGGTGACGAGCAACATGGATGCGTGATGTTTGCGACGCAGCTCGCGAACCAAGTCGTGCATACGCAGCCTGGTGATCGCGTCAAGCGCTGCGAACGGCTCGTCGAGCAGCACCAACTCCGGCTCCGAAACAAGGGCGCGGGCCAATGCGACCCGCTGCGCCTCTCCACCGGAAAGCTGCTTAGGCCAGGCCTTTTCACGCCCGGCCAAATTCACCTCGGCGAGCGCTTTGCGTGCTCGTTGGTCCGCGTCCGGCCCGTGCAGGCCCAACGTGACGTTGCGGAGAACGCGTTGCCACGGCAACAGCCGGTCACCCTGGAACACGATCGCTCGGTTGGCTGGCACTTCGATGCGACCGCCGTCGGGCCTATCCAGCCCTGCAAGCAGGCGCAGCAGCGTGCTCTTGCCGCAGCCGGAGGGGCCGAGGAGGACGACGAGTTCGTCGTCGTCGATCGTGAGATCGAGGTGGTCCAGGACGATGCGGTCACCGAACCTGCGGATGACCTGCGTGACGAGCACACCGGTCTGCGCGCGCGGCGCGGCCGCGTTCGTGGCGGTCATACGGCCTCATAGCTGGGTCGCCACCGCAGCAGCACTCGCTCGAGAGTCCGGACGAACTGGTCGGCGAGAAGGCCGAGGATCGAGTAGATGACCAGCCCGACGAAGACCTTGTTGGTCTGCAGGTAGGTCTGGGCCTGGGTGATCAGGAAACCAAGCCCCTCGTCGGCGTTGATCGTCTCGGCGGCAACCAGGCCCAAAATGCTGTAGGCCAGCGAAAAGCGGAGGCCGACCAGGAATCCGGGAACGGCGCCGGGTACAAGCACTCGGCTGACCACTCGCCAAGGGCCTGCCCCCGTGGTGCGGGCCATCTCGATCAGGCGTTGGTCGACACCACGGATCGCCGCGAACAGGTTCAGATACATCGGCACGCCGGCTCCGAAGGCGATCAGCAAGACCTTCGTCAGCTCATCGATGCCGAACCACACCACGAATAGTGGCAGCACCGCGAGCAGCGGAATCGTGTTCAGGATCTGCGCGACACCGTTGAACACGTATTCGCCGGTGCGCAGAAAGCCGCCAAGCACGCCGGCCATGATGCCGACGCTCAAGCCGATCGCGAGACCAATCCCGGCCCGCTGCAACGAGATCGCCAGATCGGGACCGAGAACCCCATCCCTCCACAGCTCCACTGTCGTGCCGAGGATGTCGGTGGGTGCCGGTGCGTACGCCGGCTTGAGCGCTCCCGCTCGGGCGAGGACC
>JAVRPG010000242.1:0-4110 GCA_032162325.1 Mycobacterium sp.
GCACCGACGCCAGGATGTCGTTGACCAGTGTCGACTTGCCGGAGCCCGAGACGCCAGTCACCGAGGTGAGCACGCCCAGCGGGAACGACACGTCGATCTCACGCAGGTTGTGCTCGCGGGCGCCGACCACGGTCAGCTGGCGCCGCTTGTCCATGGGCCTGCGGATCCCGGGGATCTCGATGCTCTCCTTGCCCGAAAGATACGCCCCGGTAAGCGAATCCGGGTTGCGGAGGAGTTCGTCGTAGGGCCCGCTGTGCACGATGCGGCCGCCGTGTTCACCGGCGTAAGGGCCGATGTCCACCACCCAGTCGGCATGGGCGATGGTGTCCAGGTCGTGTTCGACGACGATGAGCGTGTTGCCCAAATCCCTTAGCCGCATCAGGGTTTCGATCAGCCGGCGGTTGTCGCGCTGATGCAGGCCGATGGACGGCTCGTCGAGCACATAGAGCACCCCCACCAGTCCCGAACCGATCTGTGTGGCCAGCCGGATGCGTTGTGCCTCGCCACCGGACAGCGTGGCCGCCGCCCGCGACAGCGACAGGTACTCCAGCCCGACGTCGAGCAGGAACCCCAGCCGCGACTGGATCTCCTTGAGCACCTGCCCCGCGATGGCCTGCTCGCGCGTCCCGAGCGTCAGCGCATTCAGGAACTCCGCGCACTCGGCGATCGACAGCTCGGCGACCTCGGCGATCGACTTCGTCCCGCGGTCCCCCGCCGACAGCGTCACCGCGAGAATCTCCGGCTTCAGCCGCGTGCCTTCGCATTCCGGGCACGGCACGTCGCGCATGAAGCCCTCGTAGCGCTCCTTCATCTGCTCGGAGTCCGTCTGCTCCATCTTGCGCTGCAGGAATGCCATCACGCCTTCGAAATCGGCGTAGTACGAACGGGTTCGGCCGTAGCGGTTGCGGTACCGCACGTGCACCTGCTCGTCACAGCCCTCGAGAATCGCCTTGCGCGCCTTGGCAGGCAGCTTCTTCCACGGCGTGTCGACGTCGAATCCGAGCTGATCACCGAGACCCGACAGCATCCGGGTGAAGTACTCGGCCGTCTGCCCCATCGACCACGGGGCGATTGCGCCCTCGGCGAGGGTGAGGTCCGGGTCGGGGACGACGAGGTCGGGGTCGACCTCCTTCTTGATGCCAAGCCCCAAGCACTCCGGGCAGGCGCCGTAGGGCGAGTTGAACGAAAACGACCGCGGCTCCAGATCGTCGACCGCCAGCGGGTGGCCGTTCGGGCAGGCCAGCTTCTCGGAGAAGCGCTGCTCACGGTGTGGGTGGTTGTCCTCGCGGTCGACGAACTCCAGCACCACGATGCCGTCGGCGAGGTTCAGTGCCGTCTCCACCGAGTCGGTCAGCCGCTGCTTCGCGGTCGCCTTGACCGTCAGGCGGTCGACGACCACCTCGATGTCGTGTTTTTCCTGCTTCTTGAGCTTCGGCGGGTCGGTCAGCGAGTGCACCACCCCGTCGACGCGCACGCGGCTGTAGCCCTGGGAGTTGAGCTTGTCGAACAGGTCGACGAACTCGCCCTTGCGGGTGCGCACCACCGGCGCGAGGACCTGGAACCGCAACCCCTCGTCCATGGCGAGCACCTGGTCGACGATCTGCTGCGGCGTCTGGCGGGCAATCCGCTCACCGCACACCGGGCAGTGTGGGGTGCCGGCACGGGCATACAGCAGGCGCAGGTAGTCGTAGACCTCGGTGATGGTGCCGACGGTCGACCGCGGGTTGCGGTTGGTGGACTTTTGGTCGATGGACACCGCAGGCGACAGGCCTTCGATGAAGTCGACGTCGGGTTTGTCCATTTGGCCGAGGAACTGCCGTGCGTACGCCGACAGCGATTCGACGTAGCGGCGCTGCCCCTCGGCGAAGATCGTGTCGAACGCCAGCGACGACTTGCCCGACCCGGACAGCCCGGTGAAAACTATCAGCGCATCGCGTGGCAACTCGAGGTCGATACTGCGCAGGTTGTGCTCGCGCGCACCCTTGATAATCAGGCGGTCAGCCAACGGTGTCCTCTCTTGGTCCCTCCCGCACGACACAGTTCATGCCCATGCTATGTGCCGCCACCGACAAGCCCGATACCGTGAACGATATGACAGTCGTCGACGACAACTACACCGGCCATGTGGAGCCCCAGACCGCGGCTCGGCGCAACCTTCCTGGCGCGTCGATCGTCAAGGTTTCGGTGGGCCCGACGGACAACAACGCTTACCTGGTGACGTGTTCCCGAACGGGTGAGACGCTACTCATCGACGCCGCCAACGACGCCGAGATCCTGCTGGAACTGATTGAGCGGCTCGCCCCGAAGCTGTCGCTGATCGTCACCAGCCACCAGCACCAGGACCACTGGTTGGCGCTGGCCGACGTAGCCAAGGCCACGGGGGTGCCGACCGCCGCGCACCAACTCGATGCCGATCCGCTTCCGGTCACGCCGGACCGCATCCTTGCCAACGGCGACACGATCAAGATCGGCGAGCTGTCGTTCGACGTCATCCATCTCCAGGGCCACACCCCCGGATCCGTCGCGTTGGCCTTGGACGGCGCGGACGACGCCACCCACCTGTTCACCGGCGACTGCCTGTTTCCCGGCGGCGTGGGCAAGACGTGGAAGGAAGGCGACTTCGAGAAGCTTCTCGGCGACGTGACGAGCCGGGTGTTCAACGTCTACGGCGACTCGACGGTCGTCTATCCGGGTCACGGCGACGACACCACGCTGGGCACGGAGCGGCCCAATCTCGCAGAGTGGAAACAGCGGGGCTGGTAAGGAGATGACCATGAACGCCGATCAGTACACGAAGGCCAAGAGCGGCGCCGGCTTCATCGCCGCGCTTGACCAGAGCGGCGGCAGCACCCCGAAGGCGCTGAAGCTGTACGGGATCCCCGAGGACGCCTACTCCAATGACGAGGAGATGTTCGATCTGGTGCACGAGATGCGGACCCGCATCATCACCAGCCCGGCCTTCGACGGCGATCGCATCATGGGAGCGATCCTGTTCGAGATGACGATGGACCGCGAGATCGAGGGCCGCCTCACCGCCGATTACCTGTGGAACGTCAAGCGTGTCGTGCCGTTCCTCAAGGTCGACAAGGGGCTGGCCGAGGAGCAGGACGGCGCACAGGTGATGAAGCCCATCCCTGGACTCGACGAGCTGCTCGCCCGGGCCCGCGACAACGGGGTTTTCGGAACGAAGATGCGGTCGTTCATCAAAGGGCCCGGCGCCGGGCTCGACGCGGTCGTCGAGCAGCAGTTCGAGATCGGCCGCCAGATCATCGCAGCCGGCCTCGTCCCCATCATCGAGCCGGAGATCGACATCCACAGTCCACGCAAGGCGGAAGCCGAAGACCAGCTCAACGCGGCGCTGCTCGACGGCGTCAACGGCCTCGCCGACGACCAGTCCGTGATGCTGAAGCTGACGCTGCCGGACACCGACAACCTGTACAGCGATCTCGTCGGCCACCCCAAGGTGGTTCGCGTGGTGGCGCTGTCCGGCGGCTATAGCAGGGATGAGGCGTGCGAGAAGCTGGCTCGCAACCACGGTGTCATCGCGAGCTTCTCCCGAGCGCTGACCGAGGGACTCACCGCACAGCAGAGCGATGAGGAGTTCAACGCGACACTGGATGCGGCGATCGCCGAGATCGCCAAGGCGTCAAGCACCTGACGCGCCTCAGGGCGTCGTGTGCACGATCAACACGTCGGTCTTGGACCGGCGTGCGACGTTGGCGGGCACCGAACCCAGCAGCCGCCCGGCGATGGTGCTCAGCCCGACGTTGCCCACCACGAGCAGATCGGCGCTGACTTCCTCGGCCAGATCGACGAGCGCGTCAACGGGCGCGCCGACGATCGCCTTCTCCTCGACATTTTTCGCCCCCGCCGCGTTGGCGCGGTCGCGGGCCTCACGCAGGATCGCGTAGATCGGCGCGTTGCCCGCCATCTTGTAGCCCTCGTTCTTGAGTACGTCGGCGGCACGTTGATCTTCGCTCTGAGGGAAATACGCCGTCGCCACGACCACCTTCGCGTCGGACCCGGCGGCGATCTGGCCGGCCTTGTCCACCGCGCGCAGCGACGAATCCGATCCGTCCGTGCCGACCACGATGGTCGTGTAGCCGCTCA
>JAVRPG010000243.1:0-7532 GCA_032162325.1 Mycobacterium sp.
CACAGTCCGCACCCTAAACGCGCGCACCGACAGATCAGCTGCAGTCGACAAGTGGTCGGCCCGCATCCCCACCCTCGGCCACCTGCCGCACCGCCAACCCGATCCCGACATACGCCGGCGCCGGGGCGCGGTTTATAACCTGCGCCGGAGCCGGGGCGCAGTTTATAACCTGCACGCCCACCTGATTTTCGTCACCACATACCGGCGGGCGGTGTTCACCGACGCGATGCTGACCTTCTGCGAGCACCCGACGCGCAGCGTGTGCGCCGACCTCGACGCCGAACTGCGCGAGTTCAACGGCCAGACCGACCACCTGCACCTACTGGCGCACTATCCGCCCAGTCTCGCCTGTCGGTGCTGGTCAACCGGCTCAAAGGCGTGCCCTCTCGCCGGCTGCGCCAGCAGTACCCCACCGAGATCGGGAAATACCTGTGGGGCGCGCATTTCTGGTCCCTGTCCTACTTCGCCGCCTCCTGCGGAAGGCGCTCCGCTGACTGTCATCAAGCGCTACATCGAACACCAGCAACGGCCAGACTAAAGCGGCCCGCTCCGCGGGCCCAAGAACGGGATCGGCTTCCTCCCGGCCGAGAACCTGGTGAAATGGATGCAGACGAGCGCGACGTGATGAAACGGCCCGGACACCTGAATGGCGTTGACCTGCAGCTATGCGACCAATTGCGTTGCGCAAGAATGCAACCCGCTTGCTCATAACCCAAAGGTCGCGACCGCAGTCTGATCGGCGGCGTGTCTTCTCGCCCTATCTCCGGCTACAACGACGCTCGGCTGATGTGGCGGGGCGCCTCGTCAGCGTCGTCCGCTTTGCGGGCGCCTGGCGCCTCGGATAAGTCGGGGCCTTCCTTGTCACGTGGTTGTCACAACCAGTGCGAGACGACCGGGATTGCGCTGAGACATGCTGGGAACGTCTGCGCAGGTCGGCGGCCGTGCGGAGCTGTTGTGATAGCTAACTCGGCGCAACGCTCTGAAACGCTCGGGGTACCCGGCGGTGGCTTGCGCGCTTCGCGCCGTGCCCCCTTGGGGCGCTCTTGTCGAACCCGCGAGCGGTCATCACACTCTCGGGGAACGCTCGCGCCGAACCGCGCAAGCCGTCGATTACGGCATTTGCTGATACGCGCAGCGAGCGCAATGCGCAGATGATATGACTCATGCGACCAGCAGGAGGCTTCATTCAAGGCGACGCGGGGGTTCAGCGTGGAGTCTGTACGACGATTCGAGCACAAAGCGGACGGCATTGACTGGTTCTGCGAACAGCGGGGCAAGGGGCCACATGTCGTATTAGTGCCCTCTGGCGAAGGGGATTGCGCGTCGTATGAACAGGTGGCGGCACAGTTAGCCAACCAGTTCACAGTACTGACATTCGACATGCCTGGATTCTCAAGGAGCCACGTCCGAAGTCCCGAGGAAATTTCGGTATCTAGACTTTCTGATCAGATTGCCGGTCTCGTCCAGTCTTTGGGGACTCACCCCGCCACCTTCTATGGATGCAGCTCTGGCGGGGTCGCTGTCCTTGACCTCGTCGTCCGGCATCCCGATCTCGTTCGGAACGCCGTTGTGCACGAAGTAGCGATGGCCGGCGCCGCCGCCCTGTTGGCTGACCTCCCGGCGTTAGACGATGCGGCGGTCGTTGAGAGCTGCAAGTTTGCCTTTGCGCACGTGATGAACGACGATCTCGCCGCTTGGGAAGCACTCGGGGACGAGTATCACGCGCGACTTGCGAGGAACTATGTGACGTGGGTTCAGCGCTACGTCGCCCCGGAGCCACCACCGCCGCATTCGCCAGAAGACCTCGCGGGCAAGCCCATTACATGGACAATCGGAGGCCTGAATCCGGCTGCCATGTTCTTTGACAACGTTGTGCTAGCGGTCAAATCCGACTGCCCGATCAGTCCGCTCATGTGCAAGCATTTCCCGCAAGTGAGTTCACCAGGAATGCTGGCTGAGCATATTCGGACGGCATCAGCAGACCGTCGTGGCGCCAGCGCTGCTGGACGTTCTTCTGATTGACCATCCAGGCAGCCCTGGGTCGGCAACACGCCGGGCGGGATCATCGGCTGAGGACACGGTGCGCGGGATGATGGGTGGCGGATGAGCTCGGTGATGGTGGATTGTCCGAAGTAGCTCTTGGACAGAGCGCTGACGCGCATTTCGGGAGGCCGAAGTCGCGTGGCGGACAAGACGTTCGCGTGGTCGACCCGGATCAGGGATTGTTGTTGCCGCCGTCGCCGGATGACTGGCTGCCGGTCGAGCGCCTGGCCCGGTTGATTGCCGAGTTGGTCGATGAGCATTTGGATCTCCTCCCCATTCGGGCCGCATACACCGTGGGGCGCGCCGCGCCGCCCTGTGATCCGCGGCTGATGGTGCGAATCCTGTTGTACGGCTATATCACCGGGGTGCGCTCGTCGCGAGAGATCGAACGCAAATGTGTCGATGATGTGCCGTTTCGCTGGTTGGCCGCTGGGGCGGCACCGGACTATCGGGCAATCACCCGATTCCGTAAGCGGCACCTGTCTGCGCTCGGGTACCTGTTCGTGGAGGCGTTGGCGTTGTGCCGGGCCGCGGGCATGGTGCGGCTGGGCCGCGTCGCGCTGGACGGGACGAGGGTGCGAGATAACGCGTCAACACGCAAGGTGATGAGCTACGCGCGGATGCGTGAGACGGAAAGGGTTCTCGCCGAGGAGGTCTGGGCCCTGCTGGCCAACGCCGAATCGATCGATGAGGCCGAGGACGCGACGTTGGGCAAAAACAGTCGCGGTGACGAGTCGCCAGAGCACCTGCGGCGACGCGCAACTCGGCTGGCCAAGATCCGCGAGGGCAAGGGCCTGAAGGCCGAGGCTGGGCAGCAGATCCGGCAGCGGGCCGCTGCGAAACCGAAGGCGCAGCGCGCTCTGGTCGGCGCGTTCTTGCTGGCGTTGACCTGCGCGGGCGGCTACGCCGTCGCGGTGCACAAGACGGTCACGCTCTCCGTCGACGGCTCACCGATGACGGTGTCGACGATGAGGGCGCGGGTGATCGACGTGGTGCGGGACAACGACTTCGCCGTCGGTGACCACGACGATCTCTATCCGGCCGCACATCATCCGCTCCGCCAGTCCGACACCATCGTGCTGCGACGCGGCCGGCCGCTGCAGCTGTCGGTGGACGGCCACCAGAGCAGGCAGGTGTGGACGACGGCCTTGACTGTCGATGACGCTCTCACGCAGCTGTCGATGAGCGACGCCGCACCGGCTGCGGCGTCGCGCGCCAGCCGATTGCCGCTGGCCGGCATGGCGCTGCCGGTGGTCAGCGCAAAGAACGTGCACATCAACGACGGCGGTGTGACCAGCGACCGGCGCTTGGCGGCGCTCAACGTGGGCCTGCTGCTGGCCGCGGCCGACGCGCCGTTGGAACAGGACGACAACGTGGTGCCCCCGGCGTCCACGCCGGTCACCGAGGGCATGCGGATCACGGTCACCCGCATCCGGACACAGAAGGTCACCGCACGCATGCCGCTGCCGCCGTCGACACGACGCATCGCAGACCCGGCGATGAACATGAGCCGCCACGTCATCGAAGACCCCGGCACTCCCGGCACCCAGGACGTCATCTTCGCCGTCTCGATCGTCAACGGTGTCGAAACCGGCCGACGGCTTGTGGCCCACGACATCGTGACACCGGCCCGGCCGTCGGTGCTGCGGATCGGTGCCAAGCCGGGCACCGCGGTACCGCCAGTGAGCAACGGCGCGACCTGGGACGCGCTGGCCGCCTGTGAGGCCGGCGGCAACTGGGCCATCAACACCGGCAACGGCTTCTACGGCGGCGTGCAGTTTGACCAAAACACTTGGGAGCGCCACGGTGGACTGCGGTACGCGCCGCGCGCAGACCTGGCCACCCGAGAAGAGCAGCTCGCGATCGCCGAGGTCACTCGGGCACGGCAGGGCTGGGGCGCCTGGCCGGTATGCAGCGTCAGAGTGAGGGCGAACTGACGATCAGCTCATGCCACGTAACACCGGGATGCATAGCGCCGTTCCGCGGTGAACTGGAGCTGGCACCGCGGGCTCCCCCTCGGCTGGAACAGTTTGCTGATCTCCGATCGCTCACGCTGCGGTTGAAGGCATCACGCTGCACTGAACTAAGCGCATCATGTGGACCGAACGCGTGCCCTACCCACCTCGGGCGAAGATACGCTCATCACAGCCAAGCTTTAACCGGCAACGCTGTAGGGGTAGAGCGCCGTGCTGATCGGTTGGTGGTGACAGCGGGGGAACGGGGGTGAAGACGTGCGCCAACTAACAGCCGCACTCGCCATGGCTAGCATCTGCATTCTCACCGCCGGGTGCAGCAGCGGCAGCAACCAAGGCACCAAAACATCGACCACCAGATCGACGACCACAACGACCACTGCGCCTCCTCTCGCCGACACCGCACTACCTGCGTTGCTGCTTAGCCCCGAGCAGGTCAACGCCGCCATGGGGGCAACCGAAATGACGATCACAAAAACCCACTTCGAGATGTCCGACGACAGCGCCACGATGGAGCCCAAAGAGTGCCTAGCCGTCGACGGCTCGGCGCAGGCCCAGGTCTATGCCGGCAGCGGTTACTCCGCCGAGCGCGAACAGACACTGCAGGAGGGCGATAATTTCACTCACTATGTCCAGCAGGCGGTGGTGTTATTTCCCTCCGCCAAACAGGCAGGAGCCTTCTTCACCGCCTCCGCTCAACAGTGGCCGGCCTGCCGCCAGTACACCCACACCCAGTCGGGATCGCTGTGGGACGTGGGGCCGATATCCAACACGAACAGCACACTGAGCACCACCGCCACTCAGCAGAACGCCAACGCCCCCGGCTGGGCCTGTGGCCGCGCACTGGCGCACAGAAACAACGTCCTTATCGACGTCAACACCTGCAGTGCCAACCCCGCGGACTCCGCTGTCAACATCGCCAACCAGATCGCCGCCAAAGTGCCCACTTAAATATGCCGCCGGTTGGGCGCCGGCTGATCGGACCTCGTTGCACATTCGACCGCAGAGCCGTTCTAGCGCGGTAGTCGGCTCGTCGGAGGGAGCTTTACCCCGGCCTCACCCCGGCGCGTGGGCGAGTTGCGCCGGAGACGACTGGGCACTAGCTAACCCGCGTGCTTGTTCGAGATCTGCATGCCTACGCTTAGACCTTCGTGGCACCCATGTCGACGGTCAGCTGTGTTGCCGTGACGGCACGAGACAGATCCGAGGCCAGATAGATGACGGCATCGGAGATGTCGTCGACATGCGCAGGAAAGGGCGTGGGAAGCACTGTGCCGAAGGACATGAGGTAGTTCGGGTGGGCGGTGAGCATCTTTTCGACATTCGGGTCTTCAGCTGGCGCTGTGGCGACCCCCCACGGGTGGATCGAGTTGACCCGGATGTTGTATTCCCCGAGCTCGATTGCGGCAGTCTTCGTCAGCCCGACCACACCGTGCTTGGCGGCGGTGTAGTGACCCTGACTAGGCAACGCTTTAATTCCTGCGACCGAGCTGATAGTGATAATCGAGCCACCATTTCCCGCCGAAAGCATATGGGGGACTGCGGCTTTCATCGTGCGCCAGACACCGGTCAGGTTGATGTCGATCATCGTCTGCCACTGCTCGTCCGACATCTCCCAGAAGCGCGCCCAGTTGCTGATACCTGCGTTGGCGACAACAACGTCCAGGCGTCCACCGAAGCGCTCGACCCCATCGGCTAGCACCGCTTCCAGCGCGTCGGAGTTCCGTACATCGGCGATCTCCATCAAGCATGGACGGCCCTCGGCATCCACCAGACGAGCGGTTTCCTTGAGGTCCGCCTCGCTGGCGGCGGGGTATCCGTTATGGGGTGAAACGTCGGCCGCGACATCTACGCCGATGATCGAAGCGCCTTCGCGCGCGAGGCGCAGCGCGTGGTTACGCCCCATGCCGCGCGCCGCGCCGGTCACGAAGGCAACTCTGTCGTCAAGCAGACCCATGACAACCCTCCGATTCGCTCCATCCGTCGATTTGCCGTTCAACTGGCCACCACCGTTGCCGCCGCAGCTCTTTTCGCCGCTCTGACCGCCGGATCGTGGTGTGAACTGTAGCTCGGCAAGCCTCAGATATTGGGCCGAACCCCGCCGACGCCACGTACAGCCCCGGTGGACGCGGGACAGGCGATCATGCGAGCTTCGAGCACAACCCGCTGACTACAGAGCAGGTTGGCCGGCTGAGGGCGGCGATAGCGGGTGAAGTCCCAGGCCTGCCCGCGTACCCGTCCTACGCGTTGATGGTGGAGTTCATGGCGTCCAGCGGCCTACGGGCGAGCGAGGTCGCAGGGTTAGATCACCCGCACCAAGGAACGCAAAGGCGGGCCACTACTTGCCTGCGACGTGCAGGTCAACACATGTGTTCCCGATCTGCTCGCCGCAGGAGAACACCTGTGTGAACGCCCCCATCGTGGACTACCCCAGCGTGGACGAATACTGAGAGGTGTGCGAACGATGCGGCATGTGCGGGGAGAGTGAGTCCGACTGGGGCACTAGAGCTTTCGGCCCCAGGCCTGCATGACGCGCGGGGTGCTCAGGACACTGGTGCCATCGGCGGCGAAGGCGTATAGGTTGTCGACCGTCTGATTCAGCTCGTCCACCGTGCACAGTCCCGCGGCCAGAACAGCATCGGCAATCGCCTCGAGCGTGATCGGTGCGATCATCTTCACCTCACCGTCGAATCCCGCCGGTTGGACCACGTTCATCTGGGGGTCGGCCAATCCGGTGGCTCGCAGCAACGACGGCAGGCGCCTGCCGATGTTGGGGTCACCGCCCCTGCCTATTACCGCGTCGGTGTACAGCTGCATGTACCGCCGGAACGCGGTGTTGTCCGGGTGACAGAAATGGCCAGTGAAGTCGATGTCCTCGACGACGAGAGCACCGCCGGGCGCTAGCCGCGCGCAGATGTGCGTCAAGGCCAGCGATGGCTCGGGGAGATGGGTGAGTAGGAACCGCACATAGATCACGTCGAACTGATCGTCGTCGCTGGGCGGTTGCATCACGTCGACGACTCGGTAATCGACGTTGGCCAGCCCCGCGTCCGCCGCCTCCTTCCGGGCGATGTCGAGCTTGGATTCGTCCATATCGGCTCCGACCACGAACCCGTCCGGCGCCAATCGGGCCAGAGCCGCAGTCACGTCGCCCCCGCCACACCCCATGTCGAGGCAGCGGGACGACGCAGCGACACCTACCCGCTCGAGCAGCGCGCTCGTGGTTGGCCACATCACTCGAGCCAGCACCCTCAGGCGCTCTCGGCCCGCTAATCCGCCACGAATCACGTAGTGGTTAGCGCTCATGCCGGCACCCCCGACTGGGGCACGGAACGCGCGGGGCTACTGGTAGCACCGCTTCTCGAGCTTGTAGTCCTTCGCGGTCGGGCCGGTGAAGAACGGCTCGATCTCGCTGACCCCGGACGGCGCGCCGTCGTCGGGCTTTGCCATGCGGCTTTGCCTGACCACGGTCTCATTCGGGGTGCCGCTGTAGTTGCCGGAGCCAGGCGGCAGCAT
>JAVRPG010000244.1:0-2884 GCA_032162325.1 Mycobacterium sp.
GGCCGCCGCGGGTGCCGTCGCGCTTGATGCCGCGGTGGACAACGCCAAAGACTGTATTCAGATTCTCGGGGCGACCGGCTTCACATGGGAACATGATGCGCACCTCTACCTGCGGCGCGCGGTGACCCTGCGCCACCATGCCGGCGGCAGCGGTCGCTGGCGCCTCCGCACGGTTGAGCGGGCCCGCGCCCGCAGCGGTCGTGAGCTGCAGATCGATCTGGGCGAGGCCGAGCGCGACCGGCAACTGGTGCGCACGGACCTGGCTGCCGTCGCCGCCCTCCCCCAGACGGATCAGCAACGCGCACTTGCCGATTCGGGCTATCTCGCGCCGCACTGGCCTGTTCCCTACGGACAGGGAGCCTCGACGGCCCAACAGCTGTTGATCAGCCAGGAGATGCAACGCAGCGGCATCGAGCGACCGAACCTCATCATCGGCTGGTGGGCCATTCCGACCATTCTCGAGGCGGGAACACCGCAACAGCTGGAACGATTCGTGGCGCCAACCCTGCGTGGCAATCTCACGTGGTGTCAGCTGTTCAGCGAGCCCGGCGCCGGATCAGACTTGGCATCGCTGAGCACAACGGCGGTCCGCGCGCAGGGCGGCTGGCGTCTGAACGGCCAGAAGGTGTGGCCCACCCAGGCCGCCGACGCCGACTGGGCGATCTGCTTGGCGCGTACCGCCCGCGACGTAGCCAAACATCGTGGTATCACATACTTTCTGCTCGATATGTCGACACCGGGCATCGTGGTGCGCCCGCTGCGGGCCATGACGGGTGAACCGATGCTGAATGAGGTGTTCCTCGACGACGTGTTCGTTCCCGACGACTGTGTTCTGGGCCGCGTCAACGACGGCTGGCGGCTCGCGCGCGCCACCTTGGCCAACGAACGTGTCGAAATGAACACCGGAACACTCGGCGCCCCCACGGTGAATCTGTTGGCGCTGAGCGAAAAATGCAACGATGTCGCCGCACTCGATCAGGTTGGTTCGCTGACCGCCCAGGCCCTCGCCAACAGTCTGCTGACTCACCGCAGTCTGCTCGCCCGGATGCGCGGCGCACAGCCGGGCGCCGAAGCGTCGCTGCACAAGATATTGGGCGTGCGGCAGCGCCAGGACGTCGCCGAATTGACCTTGCAGCTCAAGGGTTTCCACGGCGTGTGCTCAGGGCTTGAGACCCACGAGTTCTTCCTCACCAGGGCGCTGTCGATCGCCGGCGGCTCCGCTCAGGTGCTGTTGTCGCTCGTCGCGGAGCGCCTGCTCGGACTTCCCCGGTAACGCGGGGCGGTCAAGAACGCGGCGGGTCGCTGGTGAGGAGCTCGCCAAGCGCCGCCGCCGAGTCGCGCAGGCCGGTTTCCAGGTTGTACGTCTTGTCGATCGTCCAATTCACGATGCTCACCACCAGCGCCCCGACGATGAGGTCGGCGAGGACCTGGGGATCGCGTCTGGCGCTGACCTCGCCCCTGGCGACGCCGTCCTTGACGAGTTCGAGAAAGGTGTCGTGGAGGCCGAAGCCGCGCTGGGTTTCCGAGCCGATGGTCACCAGCATTGCGCCGATCATGGCGCGGTATGCGTCGCTGGCCTTGACGAGCACTGCGGCGATATCGCCGAAGACTCCCGTGAGCCGTTCGGGAACAGCCGAGTCCGTCCGGGTGAACAGCACCTCGCGCAGGTGGAGCAACCGCTTTTCGGCCAGGGCGTGGATCATGTCCTGCCGGGTGGCGAAGTGGTTGAAAAACGTCCGGTTGGCGACGTCGGCCCGTTCGCAAATGGCGTCGATCTTGGTGGCATCGATGCCCTGTGAGAGGAACAGCTCGAACGCGGCGTCGAGTATTCGGTCTCGCACCTCGCGTTTGCGCCGGTCAGTCCGGTTCACAGCGTTGATACTACCCAATGTGCAACGTTGCGTGTGGATGCACCATTACATCGACACGCAGTCTTTAACGGCGGACCTGTGCGGGACGGCGACGCGGTGGGCGGGTCTGCTTCGGGCGGTCTTCCTGGGTTTGCAAGATCAGCTCGATGACGCCATCAAGATGACTACCCACGGTGTCGTAGCTCAACGTCCCCGTTCCGGCTCGCACCAGGGCACCGTAGAACACGTATTCCACCGCGGACAGCACGTTGATCGGCACTCCGGGGCCCAGTGCGGCGGTAAGCCGCCGGCGAACTTCGGTGCCGATCTGTTCTCGCAGTGGTTTCAGCTCTTCCTCGTCACCCATCAGCGCTGTGGTGGTGGCGGCCGCGACTTCGGGCTCGTAGGCGCCCAGCATCGCGAGTGCGTGGATCTCCTGGGTGACCCGCTCATGCGTGGTCTGGTTCACGTCGACGAAGAGGGGCACTGTACGGACGAGCCGCAGATACACCTCGGCGATCAGCCCGTTCTTCGATTTGAAGTAGTTATAGGCGGTCGCCGGCGACACTTCGGCACGGGCGGCGATCGCCCGCACGGTCAGCTCTGAGTATTTGGTTTCACGTAGCAGCTCGACGGCAGCATCGAGCACCCGATGATAGGTGCCCTCTTGGCGCGGCTTTCTGCCGTTGTCCTCCTCGGCGACCTTCGCTACCTTTCGATTGGACATCTGTCTACCTTAGTGGAGCTCGAAGAGCGGATCACCGCGACGCGAACATCGCCGTCGCAGGGCGATTTTCGCCCATGGGACCGATGAGATGGCACGCTGCGTTTCCGTATATCGCGAGCGCCGCCCTGCGAACCGGCCCGAATCAGACACGCGTCCAACGGATCCGCGCCGTCAGCCGACCTGAATCAGGTCGGAATCCAGCGGTTGGTATCCGCTGCGATAGAGCCGTTCGGTGTGTCCGACCTCCAAATCGACGAACCCCGCTGCGGCCAGGGCGTGGGCCTTGAACACCCGGGCGGCAGCACTC
>JAVRPG010000245.1:0-4065 GCA_032162325.1 Mycobacterium sp.
CTTAGGCATCGCGGATTTCTCCCCGCCGGGTCAGCGTTTGCTCTTCACGCGGTCTGTGGGTCACCTCTGCCGCCGAGCCGAAGCGCGGCGACATCTCCCTCGGCGATGCTGACCAGGTCGCCGCCCCTTCGCCGCCACAACGCGGTGAAGAGCGGATGTGTAACTCGGCCCGCCAGCAGCGAGATGCGGGACCGATTCGTCCACCGATAGCGAATGATGATCCGCGTGCCGTGATCGCCCTGGGGCACGAATTCTACGGTCTCGATAACAGATCGAGGCACACCTCCGATGACCATTCTCATGCGGGACGTGAAGTAGGCGAAGGGACGCCAGTCGATGAACTCGCGGAAGGCCATAACAGGCCCAGGCCCGTGGCTGCAATGCGACGTCGCGCCGGCCCCGAGGCGGCCCTGTGGGTTTCGCTCCTCTTGGTCTGGGTCCTTGCCGAACTGCCGGCAGGCCCAGCGCTGTCGCTCGATTGGATCGACGACGTATTGCCAGGCTACCGCCGATGGCACTGGCACATCGATCGTGGTCTCTAAGTCGGCATCGGCAGCGCTAACGTACGAGCGGCGCTCCTCCCGCATCGTGCTCAGCACCGGATCGAGATCATGCACGCCGCCTCTTGTTTCGCCGAACGACTCGTACATCTCGATATGAGAGGGCAGGTCGAAGGACGGAGGCAGATGCTGCTGACAGGGCTCCGTGAAGAACGCGTATGCGCGCGGTCCGTCACCGTTGCTGATCGTGTTCTTCAGCAGGCGATGTGCCAGGATGACATCCGGTCCCGCAAGGTCCTCGCGTGTGTCGTCGCGCTCGACCACATAGCTGCCGTAATGCGTGACGAACTTCAGCCCAAGCGAACCGATGGCAGCGCAGGCGACGCAGCCGCAGGTCGTCGCGCGCGTCATGTCGAGCAAGCGGTTGGAGAAGTCGAAGTAGCAGGCCTCGATCAGCTCGACGAGCCGCTCACCTTCCCGGAACGTCCCGGTGTCCGCGTAGCAGAAGACGGCGTCGCCTTCGAGCTTCACAAACCGCATGGGAGGCTCGAGCCGCTCGCGGATGAGCGTGCTCAGTTCGTGAATAATCTCGTGCGCGTGCTCAAGCTCGGTGCCGGTAAGGAACGCCGTGTAGCCCGAGATGTCGGCGAGAAGCAGATAGCCCTCGCGGACACCGCGGCCGTCGGGCCTGTTCGCTAACTTAGCGGTTCTTTTCATGCCATCTCATCGCATACACCGCGATCGCCTAAAAAGCGATCGTAGCTCGTCAACCGCCGGATTTCACCCCCATCCGCCGGCGAGGCCAGCCGCCCGATCGCCGCGGTTGATCGCCGCCACCACACGATCGAGCAACTCATCGATCGAAGCACCGCGTTGCGGGCGGACATTGCCGTTACCCGCGTCGCACATGCGCACGCCGGTCAGGTCAATATCCTGTCCAGCGCCAAACATCCTGTGTCATATCGCACCGACGATCTGTGCGACGACCCGTCTACGTCGCTGACACTGGCAACAACCGCGCGTGCAGTTGATCCCAGCGTGAGAATGGAAGCGATGCCCTCGCGCGCGTATTGCAACATCACTGCCAACCGTAGGGCCACCGCAGAGCTTGCCGATGAATTGCGGCAACGCCGAACGTTGCGTGCGCTATTTGAACCGGTATTGATTTCTGGTTGAGGCCGGCGACCCCGTGCACCTGTCGCCGATCCGGACAACGAACGCGGGACAGGACAGGGTTTTCAAGGCTTCTTCCGGCCGACGGCATGAGCCGCCACGGTCACGCCATCGCCTCGGCCCACTTATATGTCCCTCGAAGTCAAGGGATGTCGCGATCGCGCGGTAGCGGTTCGCGAGGTCGCGGTAGGTCGCCTCGTCGCCGCGTGCACGCGCGACCGACCTCGACCGCAGCCGCACCGACAGACCTCGTCGATCTGGCAGTCGGCATCAGTCAGCCGTGCCGGACTGCTTCCTGAGCGAGTTGCACACGTGAGGTCAGGCCGAGCTTGGAGTAGACGTGGGTGAGGTGGGTTTGCACGGTGCGCGGTGAAACGAATAGCCGCGTGGCGATGTCGCTGTTGGCCAGCCCGTCGCTGACGAGTCGTACGACGTCGCGCTCGGTCGGGGTGAGTGATGCCCAGCCGCTGCTGGGCCGTTTGCGTTCGCCGCGACGGCGCTGGGCGTAGGCGATCGCTTCTTCGGTCGACAGCGCTGCGCCCTCGGCCCAGGCGGATCCGAAGTCCTTGTCGCCCATCCCGTCACGAAGTGCCGCCACCGGCAATTCGAAAACGTCGAAGATCTTGAACCGGACGAGGCCGCCGCGTTGCCGGATAGCGTCTGCGGCGCCGAACAGGCGTGCGGCCTCACGGTGGCTGCCCGCGCCGACGGCGAGTGCGGCGAGGCACTCGAGAGTTTCGGGAGTGGCGCCGTATGTCCCAGCGCTGGCGGCGGTTGCGAGCGCGTCGTGGGCGTCGCGGCCGGCCTGTTCGGGCTCACCCTGCGCGATCGCAACGCCGGCGCGCGTCGTCAGCGCCAGCGACAGGTGAAAGCCGCTGGTCACCGCGACGGCGTCATCGGCCAAGCGCCGGGCCGCGGTGAGATCCCCGCGCGCCAGCGCGGCCTGAGCCGCGTAGGCAATCCAGATCGCCGCCAACTTGGGCTGAAGACTGAGATGAGGCAAGCCCGCCGCGATCGCATCGTCGGCCGCGGCAACGTCGCCCACGGCGAGGGCCGCGGTAGTCAACCCCGCGTAGGCCAGGCCCGGGAAGAACCCGCCGAGTTCCGCGGCGACCTCGACAGCCGCGTTGGCTGTCGCCCGCGCACTCGGGTCCCCGTGGTACGCCAGCATGAGCGCCTGCATGAAAAGGGCGCAGCACCCCCAGTACACATCGTGAGCCGCGTCGGCCTCGGCGATCACCTGACGCAGCTGCGCGACGGCCAAAGCCGGATCACCGGTCATCCCCTGTACGACAGCGAGAGACCAGCGGCACCCATGCGAGGAGAACCGGTCACCGATCGCGACGGCGAGGTCGCGTCCTTCCTCGGCGGCGGCGCGTATCGCGATCGGATCACCCACGATGACCGACCCGAAGGCCTGCCACGTCAGAATCTGGTTGAGCCTCCATCCGTCGCCTATCGAGCGGGCCAGGCCAGTCGCCTCGGCGAAGTAAGGCTGGGCCACGTCGGGGTCGTAGACCGCGATGCAGCCGCAAGCGGTCAGGGCCCGGAGCAACAGGGCGGGGTCGTCGACTTCGCGCGCGATCGCCAGGGCGCGGAGGGCTTGCTCCATGCTGTCGGTGGCACCCATATGCGCGTTGAGCATGGCCTTGTCGGCGAGCGCACGCGCGCGCACCGCCGGCGCCACCTCGGAAGGGTCTGCGTTTTGGTCGGTGAGGGCGGCGTCGAACCAGGCCAGCCCTTCCCGGATGCGGCCCCGTGCGAGCCACAGTGGCTGAAGCGACGACGCCAGCTGCGACGCAACTCCGATATCGGAGTTTTCGCAGCTCCACGCGAACGCGGCGCGCAGGTTGTCGATCTCGGTGTCGGCCTGCTCGAGACGCTGCTCGTGGCCGGTAGCTGCCGGGGTGTCGAGCATCGCCGCCAGCGCGGTGTAGTAATCGCGGTGGCGGGCACGCACGGTGTCGGCCCGGCCGGACTCGCCGAGCTTTTCCAGAGCGTACTGGCGCACCGTTTCCAGTAGCCGGTATCGCGTTGGGCCACTTGCAGTTTCGGCCACGACCAGGGACTTGTCGACCAGCAGTGTGAGCAGGTCGAGGACCTGGAAGCGTTCGACGTCACCGTCGCCCGCGACCGCCTCTGCGGCGTCGAGGTTGAACCCGCCCATGAACACCGCCAGTCGGGCGAACACGACCCGTTCGGGCTCGGTAAGTAACGCGTGCGACCAATCCACCGAGGCCCGCAACGTCTGCTGGCGGCGCACCGCGGTGCGTGCGCCTCCGGTCAGCAGCCGGAATCGGTCATGCAGGCTGTCGCGGATCTCTGTCAGCGACAAGACGCGCACCCGCGCCGCCGCCAGCTCGATCGCCAGCGGGACGCCGTCGAGTCGTCG
>JAVRPG010000246.1:0-9636 GCA_032162325.1 Mycobacterium sp.
ACAGCTGGCCGAACCGCGCGAGATCTCGCACAGAAAGCCGGATCGAATAGTTCGGGAATCGTGGTGTGGCACCCAGCGGGTCGTGGCTGTAGTACAGCCGGGTGTGTTCCAGAGGATTCCAATCTCGCAATTCCAGCGGTTCGGCGAGGAGCCGGTCGATCGCCACGAATAGGGCTATCCCGCATACGCGTTGATAGATCTCACCGAGCACATTGAAGTCCCAATTGCTGTAGTGGAAACTCTCTCCGGGAGCTGCGCAGCCGCGTGTGGGCCAGTTCGCGGGGCGATTGGTGAAGATATCAAACGAGGTTTCGAAGTTCAACGGAAGATAGACACCGGAACTCGACATCAAGAGGTGCTCCAGAGTTGCAGACCTCTCCAGCGGCGTGAGTTGCGGGACGTCGTCGATGCCGAGTTCGGCCAGCGTCGTGTCCAGCCGTACGAGTTTCCGTTCGATCAAGCGGCCGAAGAGTGCTCCGACAATCGATTTACGTATCGAGTGAACCGGATACGGAACGTCTTGCGCCCCAACGGTGGCGAGAACTTCGCCGTGACGGAGCACTCGCAGGCCGGTGATGTTGTGTTTGCGGACGGCGCAACGAAAGGACGCTTGCCGCGCGTTGCTCCCGGCGTTGGTCACGCGCCGCTCCCCGCGCTGCGCATCGCGACGGTGCTGGATCGCAACACGTCCCCCAGCTCGGCAGGCACGTACCCCTGCGCGGCCAGGCGCGGCAGCACTCCGCCGCTGGCGATGATGTCGAGGATCAGCTCCGGTAGTTTCGGGACTGTGCCGGCGGCTCCGGTGTTCTCGTTGCGCCAACTGCCGTCGCTCAGGTCGAACGTTCCGACGTCGCCGTCGCTGAAAACGGTCGTCGCGTCCGGCACCGTCATCGCGGGCAGCCCTGCGTTGACCGCGTTGCGGAAGAACAGCGAGTTGAATTCCTCGGCAACCAGACCGGCCACGCCCAGCTCGGCGAACAGCGCGGCGACCGGACGTGATGAGCCGACGCCGAAGTTCTTGCCCGCCACCGCGATATCGCCAGCAGACACGTCATCGGTCCAGCCCGGCCGGACCTCGTAGAAGATGTGTTTGGCGGCTTCCGGCGGGTCCATCTTCATGGCGAAGCCGGGGTACATCGCGTCGGTGTTCAGGTCGTCGCCGAACACCCACACCTTGCCGCTGAACTTCATGCCGTCACGCTCCTGGGGTCGGTGATGAATCCTGTGATCGCCGATGCCGCAACGGTGGCCGGTGATGCCATGAAGATCTCGGCGTCGGCGCTGCCCATTCGCCCGGTGAAATTGCGGGTGCTCGACGTGATGCACACCTCGCCGGGACCCACTACGCCCATGTGATAGCCGAAGCAGGCGCCGCACGTCGAGTTGGTGACGACACCGCCCGCGTCGGCGAAGTCCTGCAGATAGCCGCGGCGCATGGCTTCGCGGTACACCGCCTGCGAGGCAGGCGTGACAAGCAGTCGCACACCCGGCGCGATGGTGTTGCCCCGCAACATGTTCGCGGTGATCTCGAGATCTTCGAGCTGGCCGTTGGCGCAGGACCCGATGAACGCCTGGTCGATCCTCTGCCCATTGAGTTCCGACACCGGAAGCCCGTTGCGGCTGACCGTGCCCGGTCGCGCGACGTACGGCTGCAATGACGCGAGGTCGATCTGCCGCACATCGCTGTAGGTGGCATCGGAATCGGGTTCAGCGGCGACGTAGTCGCTGATGCCGAGCCCGTCGAAGAACTCCGTGAGCACCGCGTCCGCCTCGAATGTGCTGAAGTCCGCGGACACTTCCGCACCCTGGGTGGCGATCGTGCGACGGTCGTGCATCGGTATGCCGGCTAGCCCGGACCCGCCGAACTCGAGGTTGAGGTTGGCGGCGTCACCGTATTCGTCGGCGATGTGCAGGAAGATGTCCTTGCCGGAGACGACCGCAGGTTTGACCCCCTCGAGCTCATAGCGGACCGTCGGAGCGATCTGGTACCAGGTCGTGCCCGTACACATGATCGAGTACACCTCGGCGGGGCCAAGACCGCGGGCTGCCGTGTTGTAGGCGCCGCCCGCACAGGTGTGGGAGTCGGTGCAGGCCAGCACTTCTCCAGGGCGGGCAAGCCCGTTCTCGGCGATGACCTGATGGCAGATGCCGTGTCGGCCTACGTCGAAGAAGCGTTTGACGCCGAAGTCGGCCGCGAACGTGCGGGCATGCGAGCCGCCGGCGGCGTCCTTGATCGTCGGCGCAGGGACGGCGTGGTCCATCACGATGGCCAGCTTGTCGGGATCGTGGATGCGCAGCGGCGGGATCCACATGGTGGCGAACTGCAGATCGATGAGGACCGTCATGTCCACGCCGACGACGACGGTGTCGCCGACCGAAACCGAGTCCAGCCCGGCCTTGCGGGCGAGGATCTTCTCGATGATGGTCATGCCCATGAGCCGGCCCTTCCGTTCGCGAGTTTCTCGTCGAGGTCGCGCCATTCGGCCATCCCGACGAGGTTGAAGAAGTCCGCAGGCGTGCCGCCGACGTAGTCGCCGGCGTCGGCGCCGGCGAGTTCGCACATACCCTCGAGGACGGCGAACGTCGCACGCGCCAACGGGTTGCTCGGGTGGATGGCGACGGCGTATCCCAACTCCTGCAGTCGAGCCGAGGACTGCAGGGGTGTCATTCCGCCGAGCACCAAGTTGATCAACAGGGGAGCATCCACCTCGCGGGCGATCCGCTCGATCTCGTCGATGCCCTGTGGCGCCTCGACGAAGATGATGTCCGCGCCCGCGCGCGCGTACTGGTTGGCCCGCTCGATGGCGGCGTCGAGCCCCAGCGGTGACCGCGCGTCGGTCCGTGCCACGACGAGCATGTCGTCGTCGGTGCGGGCGTCCAGGGCCGCGGCGAGCGTCTGTTCGAAGGCCGCCGCGTCGACGACCCGCTTGTCGGGCAGGTGGCCGCAGCGCTTCGGAAATTCCTGGTCCTCCAATTGGATTGCCGCAACACCTGCGTCCTCGTATTGCCGGACGGTGCGCACCACGTTCAGCGGTGCGCCGTAACCGGTGTCGGCGTCGGCGATCAACGGGACATCGCCGAGGGCGGCGACCACCATGCGGGCACGTTCGGTCATTTCCGTCTGGGTGACCAGACCGATGTCGGGCAATCCGAAGCCGGATGCGGCGACGCCGGCGCCCGTGAGGTACGCGGCGACGTGTCCCGTGCGCCGGGCGAGATGCGCGGAGATTCCATCGAAGACGCCCGGCGCGACGATCAGTTCACGTTTGGCCAGCAGGTCGCGAAGGCGTCGCCGGGCGGGTGTGGTTGGCATGAGATACCTTTCAGTCCAGTGCGCCGGCGACCGGCGCCGCGAGGAGGTCGACGAGGTCGCCGATGTCGTCGAGGCGATCGAGTGCCACCACGGCGCGCTCGATCGCGGTGGCGCGGTCGCGGTTCGTGACCCGGTCGGCCAGCGCGTGGAACTTGGCGACGAGTTCACCGTTGGTGATCGGATCGGCGGGTGCGCCGTGCGGTTGGTCGACGCGGACGCGATGCACATTGCCGTCGTCGGTGGTGACGGCGAGGTCGGTGCCGAAGCGCTCGCTGATGTCGGCGCGGTCACGCGCCTCGTCGAGGTGGACTTCGGTGCGGTCGACGAGACGCCAGATGTCGTCTGCATCCAGGCGAGCAGGCGTGAACTGTTCGGGCAACACGTGGCCGTCCAACAGTGCGGCGGCCGTGGTGTATCCGAGGTGCATCTGTGCCCCGATCGGGGTCAACGGGCGCTCCGCGGTCCACCACCCGTGTTTGTAGATCGTGGTGCCGACGGTGATGTCGATGTGCGCGATGCGTTTCGGGTCCACCGACGCGCGCAATCGGCGGGCGGCGTCGATCGCGCCGTGCAGCCCACCCATCGCGGCGTACGACTTCACCATGATCACCGACGTTTCCCATCGTTGGCCGAGATCGTTCGTGAGCGCGTCGGCGTCGGGGTGATGGCCCTCGCCGAAAACACTGAGGAATCCGCCGTATTCGCGTTCGAAGACCCGCTTGATCCCGGTGTAGCCGTGTGCTGCGAGGCCCGCTGCGTAGAACCCGTTGCGGGCCGCCAGGCCGTGATGCATGCGCTTGCTCATCGCCTCGTATTGTGCGGCCATCAGGCCGGACGACTGAGTGCCTGCCAGGCCGAGTGCGTCCTCCAACTGAGCGGGGGACAGGCCGCGCAGCTTGCCGGAGGCCATCGCCGCCGAATGGGTGCCGAAGACCGATCCGGAATGCCAGCCGCGGTTGAGCATTTCCGCGCCGTGCAGCGTGTAGCCGACGCGTGGTCCGACCTCGAACCCGACGATCGCGGCGCGAAGCAGATCGGCGCCGCGGGTTTGCGGAAATGACGACGCGGTGGACAGAAGTGCGGGGATCAGCAGCGAACAGCTGTGTACCGGCGCGATCGGATGGAAGTCGTCGAGCTCGAACCCCTGAATGAAGGTGCCGTTCAGCACTGCCGCGGCCGGTGCGCTGGCGGTGCGTCCCGTGCCGATGACGACGGTGTCACCTTGGCCGTCGATGTCCAGCACCGCTTCTGTGGCCGTCCGCGACCAGGGCAGCTGCGCCCCGATGAGTGCGCAGCCGATGCCGTCCAGCAACAGGTATTTGGCGCGCTCCACCACCGCCGCAGGCACGTCGGACAGGGACAGCTCGGCGACCCAGGTGGCCAGTTTTCCGGTCGGCCCGAGCGGCGCGGTGGTGGCTTGTGGCGTGACAGCGGTCAAGGCGGCCTCCCGATCCCTCAGATGTATGCTTGTTATACTTATATAACAACTGCAGTTCAACCGCAAGAATCGAGACGGATCCGCCCTATGCTGGGAGCTCTGATGAGCGTCCACGACTTTCGGTCCTCGCCAGCCGGGGTGACGGCAGGCGCTGGGGTACCGCTGCACCGGCAGCTGTTTCTGGTGCTGCACGACGAGATCGCCAGGGGCGCGCTGGCACCCGGCGATGCGCTGCCGACCGAACAGACGCTGTGCGACCAGTTCGGTGTTTCGCGGATCACCGTGAGACGGGCATTGGCCGATCTCGCCGACGCCGGTCTTATCGAACGCAGGCAGGGCGTCGGGTCTTTCGTCCGCGACCAACCTCCGTCGCACCGGAGCACAGGCGGCGGTTCGTTCATGGACGAGCTGCGTCAAACCGAGTTCGAAACGGAAGTCGGCGTGATCGAGCTCGACATCCGGACCGTGCCCAAGGCGATCGCCGACCAACTGGGCCGCGAGCGCGCGCTGCACGTCCTGCGGCTGCGCCGCGAACGCCGAACCTCAGAACCGCTGATGATCACCGAGGCGTGGCTACCCGACGACTTGTCCCACATCATCACCGAAGACGCGCTGTCGCGAGCGCCGCTCTACCGGCTGCTGGCCGACGCCGGTGTCGAGCTGGACCGCGTGCAGCACGAGATCACCGCCGAGATCGCCGGGCCGCGTACTGCGCAGCTGCTCGACACCGCGATCGGGTCGGCGCTGATGCGGGTGAACCGGCTGGCCTTCGCGAACGGCGGGCCTCATCACTGTTTGTCGATGTTGTTGTCGCCGAACCGGAGTCGGGTGTTAGTGACCCAATCGGCCGCCGAACTTGAAGCGGGCGACGGCATGTCGATCGCGCACGACGTGCACTTGCCTAGCGAGTGATCCCGACTCCAGGGACGAAGCGTCCGACGTTGGCGAGATAGTCGCGGTACGCGTCGCCGTGCATGGTCAGCAGGTACGGCTCTTCCACGATGCGCACCTGAAGCTCGATCGCGGCTACCAGCAACAGAAATCCCGCGAGCGCCACCAGATTCGGTGTCACCAACGCGATTCCGAAGCCGAACGTGATCATCGCGGTGAAGATCGGGTTACGCACCCAACCGAACACGCCGGTGCGAACCAGCGTCGTCGTCTCGCGTGGATCGACTCCGATCCGCCACGAATCACCCATGTCGACCTGGGCGTAGGGCGTCGCAACGATGCCGATCACCGCGATGACGACGCCGGTGGCCTGGATCCACGGCGCGTGTAGAACGCTCACCGGCGACACCACCCCGACCAACTGCAGAACCGACGCGATGAGCGCGGCCGCCAACGCGACGACGAAGCCGACGCCGGTGAACCATTCCGCCGAACCCAGCTGTCCGCTGACGCCGCGAAGATAGCGAATAATACGAGCGCGACAACTGGCACCTCTGCTCCGTTCGTCAGCAGCACGGGTCGCCGCGCCAAGCGTTCAGGCCTTCTCGCACCGCAATCGCGGCGATACCGAGGGCGGCGATGGGGTCGGCCCACGACCATCCCCACAGGCTGTTGAGCAGCAGACCCGCGAGCAGTACCGCGGAGAGGTATGTGCACAGAAGCGTCTGCTTGGAATCGGCCACCGCCGACAACGACCCCAGCTCGCGGCCGGCACGGCGTTGCGCCAATGACAGCACCGGCATGATGACGAGGCTTGCCGCTGCGAGCACGATCCCAATCAGCGACGGCCGCGCCTCGCCAAGGCCGAACAGCGACAGCACCGCGTCGACGCCGACATACGCCGAAAGCGCGAAGAAGGAGATCGCGATGAACCGCAGAGCCGCCTTCTCCCGCGTCTCGGGATCCCTTGCGGAGAACTGCCAGGCCACCGCCGCCGCCGATGAGATCTCGACGACCGAATCGAGTCCAAAGCCGATCAACGCCGACGACGAGACGCGCGTGCCCTCGGCCAGCGCGACCGCCGCCTCGATCACGTTGTAGGTGATCGTTGCGCCGACCAGCAGCCGGATCCGACGTTCGAGTGTCGCGCGCCGCGTCCCGACCGGTGCCGGCATCAGCAGCAGGCCTCGGTCTCGGCGTCGGGACAGCAGGCCGGGTCGACCGCCAGCACCAGGCCGATGAGGTCGTCGAGCGCGTGGGCGATGCGCTTGTCGGCCAGCTCATAGCGGCTGCGCCGGCCCTCGGGCCGCGCCACGACCAGGCCGCAGCCGCGCAGGCACGCCAGGTGGTTGGACAGGATCTGCCGCGAGACCCCGATCTTCTCGGCGAGGTCGGACGGATAGCCCGGCCCGTCGCGCAGCATCAGCAGGATCTCGGTTCGAGTCGCGTCGGACAGCGCGTATCCGAACCGCGCCAGGGCATCGCTCTGACTCACCGTCCGCATGCAGCAGACAGTACAGCAGATTCTGTATTCAGGAAGGACTGAACTATCAGATCCGCCCGTCGATCCTCAGGTCTGGATGCACCCAGCCGGGGGAACGGCGTTCCTTGAACGAACGGAAGCCTTCCAGCGCCTCGGGTGAAGAGTAGCTGGCCTGCATGCCGATGCGGTCGAACAGGCCCATGTAGTTGTCGAGGCTGGATTTCACCGTGCTCCGCGCCGCCGGTGCGGTCCTGCAGCACTCACCGAGGACCTCGCGGGCCGCGTCGAGCAGCTCATCGTGCGGCACCACCCGCGCGACCATGCCCCACTGCTGAGCCTCGGCCGCGGTCAACGTCCGCCCGGTGAACATCAGGTCCCGCGTGCGCACCGGTCCGATCAGCCGGGCGAGCATCTGGCTGTAGTACGTGTCGGCGATGCCGCGGAACAGTTCCGGTACGCGGAACGTCGCGCGGTCACTGACCACGGTCATGTCGCTGCACAGCGCGATCTGCAGCCCACCGCCCTGACACAACCCGTTGACCGCCGACACCACCGGTTTGACCGACTGGCGCAGCGTCTCGAACGGCGTGACGTCCATTCCCAGCGCGGACCCGAATGTCAGCCAGTTGTCCGAGCCGTCGCCGCCGCCCATTCGCCGCCGGGTGCGAACACGTCACCGGTACCGGTGATGAGCAGGCCGGCGAGGTCGGGGTCGGCGTCGACGTGGCGGACGGCGTAGCGGATGCCGAAGTACATCGCAGGCGTCATCGCATTGCGCGCCTTCGGCCGGTCCAGCGTGCACACGCCGAACGGCCCCTCCCGGGTGAAACGCAGATACGGCGTGCCCAGCCAGTCGCCCTCGGGTGGACGTGGCGTGGTTGTCGTCGTCATAGGTGTCGCTCCCCGGCTCGTCGATTGGACACGGCATCGTCGATGGCCTCGGCATACGGCGCGCAGTCGCCCGCCCCGGGCACCAGCGTCGACAACGCACCGGCCGCGCAGGCTCGGCGCAACGCATTCTCGTGCCCGGCCGGCCATCCGGCGGCCAGCACCCCGGCGAACACGTCGCCTGCGCCCGTGGTGTCGACGGCCTCGACAGGCGGGGCGGGCACGTCGAACCGTTCGTCCTCGCCAAGATAGCTCGCGCCGCGCGCACCACGGGTGATCACCAGATGCGGCACTGGCCAATGCCATTCGCGCGCCTCGGCCTCGTTCACCACGACCACGTCGGCCAGTTCGGACAGGGCCAGCAAGTGGTGGGGTTCGGCCCCGGTCGGCGACGCGTTGAGCATCACCACTGCGCCCGCGGCCCGCGCCACCCCCGCGGCGGCGACGGCCGTTGCGATTGGGATCTCGAGTTGCAGCAGCACCACGTCGCTGTCGGCGATCACCCCGCGGAGGTCGGCGGAGGTCACGCTCAGGTGCGCGTTGGCGCCGGGCGCGACGACGATGGTGTTCTCTGCCGCGGAGTCGACGATGAGCACCGCCGAGCCGCTGGATCCTGGCAGGTTGACCACGCCGTCCAGCCCGACATCGTTGTCCCGCAGATGTGTGCGCAACTGCTCGGCCGCGGAGTCGGAGCCCAGCGCCGCGACGAGTTGCACGGCCGCGCCCGCACGGGCGGCGGCCACAGCCTGATTGCCACCCTTACCGCCCGGCGACGACGAGAGCGATGACGCGAGAACGGTTTGGCCCGGCCGTGGCAGGGCATCCACTGTGAAAGTGAGATCGGCGTTGACACTGCCCACCACGCAGACCCGCGCCACCATAAACACCAAAAGTAGACCAGCCGCCGCCCGTCGTGCGCACCTATGGGTTAGTGGGCCACCTGACAACTGTCGAGCACCGCAGGCAGGTCCGATACGCTGGGTCAATGAGTCTGCCAGCACCAGCCGTCTCCGGGTTGCGGGAGCAGGTGCACGATGTTGCCCGGCGTGCTCGCGTCGCCGCTCGCGAGTTGGCCATCCTGAGCACTGAGACAAAGAACTCGGCGCTGCACGCCGCGGCGGACAATGTGTTGCGTGACGCGGGGGCCATCCTGCACGCCAACGCCGAGGACCTGGCGGCTGCCAAGGCGGCGGGCACGTCAGAGGCGATGCTCGACCGGCTCGCACTGAACCCGAACCGCATCGACGGCATCGCCGCGGGACTGCGTCAGGTCGCGGGCCTGCCCGACCCGATTGGTGAGGTGCTGCGCGGGCGCACCCTGCCCAACGGACTGCACCTGCGCCAGCAGCGGGTTCCGCTCGGTGTCGTCGGCATCGTCTACGAGGGCAGGCCGAACGTGACCGTCGACGCGTTCGGGCTCACGCTCAAATCCGGCAACGCGGTGCTGCTACGAGGGAGCTCATCGGCGGTGCGCTCCAATGCTGCTCTGGTGATGGCACTTCGCGACGCCCTTGCGATCGAGAATCGCAATGCCGATGCCGTGCAGCTGCTGCCCAGCAAGGATCGCGCCAGCGTCACGCATCTGATCCAGGCCCGTGGCCTCGTCGATGTGGTGATCCCGCG
>JAVRPG010000247.1:0-4526 GCA_032162325.1 Mycobacterium sp.
TCGATCCACACCAGTTCGTCACGCACAGGCCCACATTAAGCCGTCGGCCGACAACCAGCCGCCCACACCCACCTGGCGGGGCCGCCGCCCAGTAATGTTCGAGCGATGACCACTGAGTCGACAGCCACCCCAGCTCAGCAGATCGCCGCAGGTTACGCCACGCAAGGCCCCGCGCTAGAGCTGGGCACCGTCGTCGTCGACGGGACCTGTGATCCGACCGCGCAGGTGCGGATCCCGCTGGCCACCGTCAACCGGCACGGCCTCGTCGCAGGCGCCACCGGTACGGGCAAGACCAAGTCACTGCAGGTGCTCGCCGAACGGCTGTCCGCGGCCGGTGTGCCGGTGATGATGGCCGACGTCAAGGGCGATCTGTCGGGCTTGTCGCGACCAGGAGTCGCCAACGACAAGACCGAGCAGCTGGCCAAGGACACCGGCGACGACTGGACTCCCACCGCCTTTCCGGTCGAGTTCATGTCGCTGGGCACCACGGGCATCGGCGTACCCGTGCGCGCCACAATCACCAGCTTCGGGCCGATCCTGCTGTCGAAGGTGTTGGGGCTCAACCCAACTCAGGAGTCGACGCTCGGGCTGATCTTTCACTGGGCCGATCAGAAGGGTTTGTCGCTGCTCGACCTCAAGGACCTGCGGGCGGTCATCCAGTACCTCACCGGCGACGAGGGTAAGCCCGAGCTGAAGGCGCTTGGCGCGGTGTCGCCGACGACCGCCGGCGTGATCCTGCGGGCCCTGGTCAACCTCGAGGCCGACGGCGGCGACACCTTCTTCGGCGAGCCGGAGCTGGAGCCCAAGGATCTGATGCGGGTGGATGCACAGGGCCGCGGCGTCATCACGCTGCTGGAGCTGGGCAATCAGGCCGCGCGTCCGGTGATGTTATCGACCTTCTTGTTGTGGGTGCTCGCCGACCTGTTCACCACGCTGCCCGAGGTCGGCGACGTCGACAAGCCGAAGCTGGTGTTCTTCTTCGACGAGGCCCACCTCCTGTTCACCGATGCGTCGAAGGCGTTCCTGGAGCAGGTGGAGCAGACCGTGAAGCTGATCCGCTCGAAGGGCGTCGGCGTGTTCTTCTGCACGCAGCTGCCGACCGACGTACCCAACGACGTGCTGTCGCAACTCGGTGCGCGCATCCAGCACGCACTGCGTGCGTTCACCCCCGACGACCAGAAGGCGCTTGCCAAGACCGTCCGCACGTATCCGAAAACCGATGTCTACGACCTCGAGTCGGCGTTGACGTCGCTGGGCATCGGCGAGGCGATCGTCACCGTGCTCTCGGAGAACGGTGCGCCGACACCAGTGGCGTGGACAAGGATGCGGGCCCCGCGATCCCTGATGGACACCATCGGCCCCGACGCGATCGCCGCCGCGGCCAAGGCCAGCCTGCTGCAGGCCGAGTACGGCCAGACCATCGACCGCGAGTCGGCGTACGAGCGCCTCAACGGCAAGTTGCAGCCCGCTCCTGCGGCGCCGGACGCGGCTCTGCCGCCTCCGCTGCCCGTCGACACCGGCGCAGCCAGCACCGAGGGCGAGGTGAAGTCGCGGGGGGCCGCCGAACCCGGGATGCTCGACAAGATGATGAGCAGCCCGGCGTTCAAGAGCGCGATGCGCTCGGCCGGCACCGTCATCGGCCGCGAGATCACCCGCAGCATCTTCGGCACCGGCCGGCGCCGTTAGCCGCCGCCCAGTCTCTTGTAGACGGCGCCGACGATCGGCGTCACGATGGCCCTCGGCGTGTAGCCCGCTGCCACCGACATCGCCTTCGACGTGACACCGGGCACGACGCGCATTTTGTTGCGCTCCAAGCCATCCAGCGACACCTTGGCGGTGTACTCGGTGGAGATCCACAGGAAATCCGGGATCAGCTTCTCGACGAGCGACTGCTCGTGCGCGTCCGGTAGCTCGGTGCGCACCGGACCGGGGGCCAGCAGCGTGACGTGTACACCCGCGCGCTTGAGCTCGCCGCGAAGCGACTCGCTGAACGTGTTGACGAACGCCTTGGTGGCCGCATAGGTGGCGTTGTTAGGGATCGGCGAATTCCCCGCTACCGAACCGGAAATCAGGATGCCGCCGGCCCCGCGCTCGACCATGCCGGGCAGCACAGCGAGCGCAAGGTCATGTACGCCAAGGACATTCAGCTGCACCTGGGCCTGTTCGGCGGCCGGGTCCAGCGAGGCGACCCGTCCGAACGTCGAGGTGCCTGCGTTGGCGCACAGGATCGAGATGTTGCGCACGGCAAGCTCGTCGCACAGCTTGGTGCGCTCGGCCGGATCGGCGAGATCAACGGGACGCACCTCGACGGTCACCCCATACTGCTGGGCGAGCCTGTCCGCCAGCGTTCTCAGCACGTCCTCGCGGCGGGCCGTGATGATCAGATGGTGTCCGCGGGCGGCGAGCTCGACGGCCAGCGCTTCGCCGATGTTCTGCGAGGCACCGGTGACGACGGCACGGGCGTCCGCGCTCGGAGCGGGTACTGGCATGGGCCGGACTATATCGTGGGCGACCATGAGCGAATCGCGGCCGCCCGCGCAGATCGCGGCGCGGTCGCGAGTGCTGGCGTGGGCACTGTGGGACTGCGGCTCCACCGGGGTCGGCGCAATCGTCGTGACGTTCGTGTTCTCCGTGTACCTGACCCGCACCGTCGGTGACGACCTGCCCGCCGGCACCAGCCCGGCGAGCTGGCTCGGCTGGGCGCTGTTCTTCTCCGGTGTAACGGTCGCGTTGCTCGCCCCCGTCACCGGAGTCTGGGTTGACGCGCCGCATCGACGCCGACGGACGCTGGGGGTCCTCACCGCGATGGTGGTGCTGCTGACATCGGCAATGAGCCTGATCCGCGACGACGCCAGCTACCTGTTGGCAGGCCTTCTGCTGCTCGGGTTCACCGCGGCGTGCAACGACCTGGCGAGCGTCCCTTACAACGCGATGCTGCGGCAGCTGACGACACCGGAGACCTCCGGCCGTGTGTCCGGATTCGGTTGGGCCGCAGGCTATGTCGGCAGCATGGTGTTGCTTCTTATGATCTACGGGGGATTCATCGCGGGCGACGGCCCAACGGCGGGGCTGCTGGACATCCCGACCGCCGACGGGCAGAACGTTCGCGCGGCCATGCTGGTCGCCGCTGCCTGGATGGCCGCGTTCGCGCTGCCGGTGCTCATCGTGCCACCGCCGCCGGCCGACATCGAACCGCCGGCATGGTCGTCGACCGGTGTGCTCGGCGCCTACCGCAAGCTCTGGTCGGACCTGACCACCGAGTGGAGGCGTGACCGAAATTTCGTCTATTACCTGCTCGCCAGTGCGGTGTTCCGCGATGGATTGGGCGGCGTGTTCACGTTCGGCGCGGTGCTCGGCGTGACTGTCTACGGCATCTCTGCGGCGAATGTGCTGCTGTTCGGGGTGGCGGCCAACGTGGTGGCAGCGGTAGGCGCGGTGCTCGGCGGGCTGCTCGACGACCGCGTCGGCTCGAAGACCGTCATCCTCGGCTCGCTGGCGGCGATGATCGCCGCGGGCTTGACCCTGATGGCGTTGTCCGGTGCCGCGGCGTTCTGGGTGTGCGGGCTGCTGCTGTGTCTGTTCATCGGGCCGGCGCAGTCGTCGGCGCGCACACTGCTGCTGCGAATGACATCCCACGGCAAGGAGGGGATGGCGTTCGGCCTCTACACCATGACCGGCCGGGCCGTCGCGCCCCTCGCGCCCTTCATGTTCTCCACGTTCGTCGCCGTCTTCGGGGCGGATCGCGCGGGCATCGGGGGTCTGATGCTGGTGTTGGCGGCCGGCGCCATCGCGATGGTTGCGGTGCGGGTGCCGCGCCAGCTTGCGGCGGTCTAGCCGGCCGCGGTGCAGATCGTCAGGCCTGCGCCGGTGCGCTGCTGCACCTGTACACCGTTGACGGTTATCGAGCAGTTCACTTCACGGCCGACGTTGATGATGCTGACGCTGGCGGAGTTCTCGGCCGGCTGGGCCAGCTCGACCTCCTTGCTCCACGGCAGCATCACGTTGAACTCGGTCTGCAACACACCGCCGGTGTCGACGTAGGTGATGTTGATGGCCCGACCGTCGCCCGAGACGTCGTACACCACGGTTTCGGTGGCACCCGGCGTTGATGGGCTGGTGGTGGACGGCGTACTCGGCAGCGTCGGCAAGGGGAAGACGGGGAGGGGCGTGCGTGACGTCGTCGTCGGTGCGGGCGTTGTGAAACTCGGCTCCGTCATCGATGGCAGCGGCGCGACGACGGTCTGCTGGCTCGAACTGTTGACGATCACCAGCGCGATCACCAGCCCGATCACCATGAGGACCGAGATCCCCGCTACAAACCACAGCCAGCGCGGCGACTTCGGGCCTTCCGGCGGTGGCGGCTGCGGCGCTTCCCCTGGCGGGTACTGCGCGCCATATTGGCCGGTCGCGTACGGGTCATTGCCATACGGCGAGTAGGCGGGCAGCTGCTCAGTGGGCGGTGGCACATAGGGCGCCTGGTAGGGGGGACCGTAGGACGCCTGGCTCGCATACGCCGGATCGGTGTA
>JAVRPG010000248.1:0-4855 GCA_032162325.1 Mycobacterium sp.
GTCAGCCTGCGCTTCGGGAGCTCGACGTTGACGTCCTTGAGGTTGTTCTCGCGCGCCCCGTGGACGCGGATCAGATCGTGGCTGTCGGCAGCGTGCAGCGCAGGCAATTTCGTCTCCGTCGCTGCGTCCTTTTTCGTGGCCTTGGTCCGCGTTTCCCCCATGGTTCAGCGCAGCTCCTGGATGCGGACCATGTTGCCTGCCGGGTCGCGGAGGGCGCAGTCGCGAACCCCGTACGGCTGCTCGGTGGGCTCCTGGACCACCTCGACGTCGCCGGCCTGCAGCCGCTCGAAGGTGCCGTCGAGGTCTTTGGTGGCCAAAAGGAGCGTGCCGAACGTGCCCTTGGCCATCATCTCGGCGATGATGCGGCGCTCGTCGTCGGTGAGGCCGGGGGTGGCGGACGGCGGGTACAGGACGATGTTCGTGTCGGGCTGGTTGGGAGGGCCGACGGTGACCCATCGCATCTTGCCCCCGCCGACGTCGAGGCGGACCTCGAAGCCGAGGCTGTCGCGATAGAACGCCAGCGATTCTTCCGGGTCGTCGTGCGGGAGGAAGCTCGAGTGAATGGTGATGTCCATGGCGATCACGCTAGGTGCAGCACGGTGATTGGCGCTTCTCGATTCCTGATCGGTCTGGTCACTTGTTTCTCCACGCACGACGGTATCCCCTCCGTGACACCAGCTGTCTGTTCCCGGTAAGCACTGGGCGGCATCCCGACCAGCTCGGTGAACCGAGTGCTGAAGGTGCCCAGCGACGAGCAGCCGACGGCGAAGCACACCTCGGTGACGGACAGGTCACCACGACGCAGCAGGGCCATCGCGCGCTCAATGCGCCGCGTCATCAGATAGGAGTACGGCGACTCGCCGTAGGCCAGCTTGAACTGGCGGGACAGGTGCCCTGCGGACATATTCACACCGCGTGCAAGCGCCTCGACGTCCAGCGGCTGCGCGTACTCCCGGTCCATCCTGTCGCGGACGCGACGCAGCAGCTTGAGATCGCGCAGGCGCTGCTCCTCCGCGGGTGTGCTGCTCACATGCGAGATGGTACGTCGCACCGCCGTCGCGGTTGTCGCGCTGGTGTGGGCCTTTGACGGCCTACACCCAGTATTCGTTCATGGGTTGGGCGAATCGGTCATTGTTGGTGAGTGGGGGAAGTCCGAGGGAGTCTTCGATGGTGCGAAGCAGGCTGTAGTGGTTGTTGTAGTCGTCGGCAACGAAGTGGCCCCCGCGCATCCCGTTGGCCACAGCCGGCGCCTACTGACGGCACCGAAACCATTTGCTACACCAGCACTTCGATGCGCTGAACTGCAGCGATCCTTCCGCATTCGCCACTGCAGAACACGACAGCGTTAGCATCAGTACGTGACTGAGCGCGAAGCCCCGCCGAATTGGGGCTTCGACTACATGCAGGACGACCCGTATGAAGACGACGGGTGGTTCGGCCGCGAAGAGGTCGCCGAGCAGACACCGGTGGACGAGGTCCCTGACCGCCCACGTAGTCAGCCCGCCAATATCGTGCGCGAGGAACCCTACGTCGCTCCGCGCGATATCGACCGCGCGCCCTCGCCGCCTACCCGCAGGCTTCCGCCACCAACCGTCAACACCTGGACGGCGAACGGACAACTCCGCGCCTCGAACAACAGAGCGTTGACGTTCAGAGCCCCACCACCGCCGTGGTATCGCACCAAGCAGGCAAGGATCGCGCTGATCGCCGCCGCATCCGCCGCTGTCGCCGTGCCGGTTGTCGTGCTCGTGTGGCCCAGTAATCCCGCGAGCAGCCCCGGGGAGTCGACGTCCGTCCCACCGCAGGCATCGACGAGCGCCCAGCCGGCGCCCAGCGCTCAGCCCACTCCGACCAACGCTCCCCTGCCACCACCACCGCCGCCTCCCCCGCCGCCACCGACCGAGGCCACTGACTCCGCGCCGGCTGATTCTCAGCCCTACTGGACGCGTCCCGCCTCACCGCCTACGGAGAAGCCCGTCATTGGAGTGACGCGCACACCCGTGACCCGGGCACCGATCAGCGTTGCGCCAGTGCCGCGACAACCATCCGAAAACAACTCGTCCACCCCAGGGGATGGCCGCAAGCGGGGTTGTGGAGGTTGGTGCTGACATGGGGCCTGCGGTGAGTTCTATTCGTAGTTGAGACCCTTCAGCGGAAACGAATCGCTCGAGAAGTCGATCTGCGCCGCGCGGTTGGCCACGGCGGTGACCAATCCAGATCCGAATGCGCCCTGATGATCGAATAGCGTCGCAGTGCCGACGGCAATCCCGTCTGACGCCCAGTGTGAGTCCGCTTGCACGCCGATCCAGTCGTCAACGGGTAACCGAGAGAATGCGGCGGTCAGGTCGCCGTTGATATAGCCGATGCCGTGCGTGCCGAGATTCGTCACCAGGCTCGTCGACTCAGCGATCATGACGGCCCGGACGAACGGGGAGTTATCCTCCCCCGCAATCACTTTGATGGCATTGTTGTAGAAGCACTTACGCGATTCGTTCTGATGTCCCGCAGGCGATCGGGTCCAACCCGCTTCATCGCTTCCCACGTGCGGCAAGATCGTGTCGTCGGGTGGCGGCGGTTGCATATGCGAGATCGGCGCAGTCCACTGGCGCCCAGGCGGCGACGACGACCACCGGTACTGCACCAGCGTGGCTCGGGCCACCGTGCGGCCATCCTGTACCACATCGCATTCCGCGCTGCGTACTCGTCGTCCGTCACGCACCACTCGGACGTCGATCGTCGTCGCAGCATTGCGTGCCGCCCGGAACAAGTCTGCAGTGAACCGAGTCGGCATGAAGTCTTCAGACCCACAGCGATTTTCGAGCGCCCGCGCCGCCAACCCCACAACGGCCGGTCCATTGAGATGATCGTCGCCCCAATGACTCTGCGCGAACGGCGTCGGTATGAACGCGCCACCCTCGGTCAGCCTGAAGTGCGCCGGTTCCGTCGACATTCGCCCATCGTCGCACAGCAGCGAATCGTCTAGGTGTTGCGCCCGCCGTTCACGCCCAGAATCTGCCCGGTGATGTAGCCGGCCTCTTCGGAGATCAGGAAAGCGCATGCGGCAGCGATGTCTTCGGGCTTACCCATGCGGCGGACCGGTGTCGCATCGATGGTCGCCTGAACGTCGCGGATCCTGCCGCGGGCCTCTGCGTTGCGCAGCATCGGCGTATCGATGAAGCCGGGCGGCACCGCGTTGACCGTGATGCCGGCCGGTCCGTACTCCAGCGCCAGCGATTTGGTCAATCCGTTCACCGCCGACTTGGCTGCCACATAGTGCGACATGTACGGCGTGCCCGAATGGGTGCTTGACGAGGAGATATTGACGATGCGTCCCCAACCCGCGTCGACCATGTCGGGCAACACCGCTTGAATGCGGTGGAACACGCCGTTCAGATTCACGTCGACCATTTTCTGCCATTCGTCGAAGGTGATGTCGGTGAACCGCTTGAACCCGTCCAGGCCCGCCGCGTTTCTAGCCGGCGCCGACGGTGAGCAGGCCGTCGGGCGCGTTGTCGACGCGCGTTCCGAATCGCCGACTCATCTCGGCCACGGTCGCATGCAACCACTCGACGTCCTGATCGGGCGCGCGCTCGAGGCGCATTCTCCTCATCCGCATCGGCACCATGCGCAAGGCGGTGCCGGAATCGCTGTCGATTGACACGAAGTACAGCAGCCGCAGCTCGTGTCGGAACGCCTCGAACATGGAGATGCCCTCGTAGTCGTCGATGGTGTCGCCGCACCCATACGTGATCAGCTTTCCGCGGTACACCTCGATCGGCCGCGGGTGGTGCGACGAGTGACCGTGCACGAGATCGACACCCTCGTCAATCAGCCTGTGCGCGAAGCGGATCTGCGCGGCGTCCACGTCGTAGCCCCAATTCGAGCCCCAGTGCACGGACACGATCGCAATGTCGCCAGGGCCCTTCAACGCCAGTACCCGGTCGGCGATCGTGCTGGCGCTGCGGTCCGACATCTCGGACACGTACGCGACGCCCGGGCGACGTCCCGTCGCCGCCCACCCGCGCGGAATGCCGCTCGATCCCATGCCGCAGGACACAATCACAACCCGTGTCCCATCGGCGAGCCCGACGACAGCCGGGCGCTCAGCCCGCTTGGCGTCCAATCCGGCACCGGCGCCGCGTATTCCGGCCTTGTCCAGGGTTCGGAGGGTGTCCGTGAGCCCCTGATACCCGAAATCGAGAGTGTGGTTATTGGCGAGCGCGCAGACATCCGGCCGGATCGCGGTCAAGCAGCCGACGTTGTCCGGATGCATGCGGTAGTGCACCGCCTTGCCCCGCGCGAACTCTCCGCAGGCGGTGATGCTGGTTTCCAGATTGATCAAGCGGACATCGGGCACGAACTTGTCGACGATGTCCAGCGCTTCACCCCATGGCCAGGCGAAGTCGATCGGTGCCGGAATGGGACCGTTCGTCTGCTCGGCAAGCCTTATGTAGGTTCGGGCGTCGGACACGACGGATTCGCGCAGCGTCGGATCACCCGGGTGCGGCAGTAGTTGATCTATCGCGCGGCCGGTCATCACGTCACCGGTGAGAAAGATGACCGTCACGGCGGGGTCAGCGCGTGCCGGCTTCGGCGAGGTCGGCCACAGAGTTGATGTTCGTCTCGTCGACGAACGACGGTCCAGTCAGTGTCGGTTGGCCACAACCGATCACATTCTTGTTGGTGAAGTACAGCCACAGCGAGTCCACCGCCAGATAGCCCTGCAGGAACGGTTGTTGATCGATGGCCCATTCGATCATTCCGTTCTTGATCGCGTCGACGACACCTTCGTTGGTGTCGAACGTCGCCACCCTGGCATAGCTGTTCGAGTCGGCGACCGCCTCCAACGCGGCCA
>JAVRPG010000249.1:0-6395 GCA_032162325.1 Mycobacterium sp.
CTGCATCTAGCGGTTCGGGCGGCTAAATACCCCCCCGCCCAACCAGGTCGACGAACGCCTGGGCCGCCGCGTCGACAGCGCGACGGTCGTCGCTGGCTACCAGGTCGAGGAGCAGGCCGCGCATGACCGCCAGCCCGAGGCGCATCAGCGCGGGGTCGGTGGTCACGTCATCGGTAAGCCACGCGTCCACGGCCCCCGGCAGCATCCGGGCGAACGGCTGCTCACCCTGGACGCCGCGCGCGTAGCACTCGAAGAAGAGGCGCTCGAATGGGCGCAGGTCCGGCCGGCGAAGGTCGGCCCACATGGCGGCGATCGCCTCGGCAGGCTCGGTTGGCAGCTCGCGCAGCAGGGCTCTCTGGCGGCGCTCGACCTCCTCGACGATCGCCAGCAGAAGTCCGTTTCGCGAGCCGAAGTGGTGAAGGAGCATGCGGTGGCTGGTGCCGATCGCCGCGGCGACGTCGCGAAGTGAACGGTCACCGATGCCATTCGCGGCGCACTCTTTCACCACCGCGTCGAGCAGCTCCTGACGCCGTTCGAGGTCAGGCGGTCGGGCCATCGGCGCGCCGCCGCTCGCTCCTGGCCTTGAGGCCGTCCGCCTCCAACGCGAGGTAGCGCCTCGCCATCCCGCGCATGAACAAACCCACCAACACACCAACCGGCCCGCGCTGGTCGAGCTCTTGTCGAACCCGGGTGCGCCGGTCGGATTCGGGGATGACTTCGTGGCGGGCCACGGTCAAGCCGCCGGGTGACCTCTGCACCCAGGTCCACGCCGCTCCGGGTGTCACATCGGTGACCTCCCAGACCAGCTTCGGCATGCGCGGCTGCTTGATCTCGAACCGCTTGCCGACCGCGAGCCCGGGCCCGTCGAGAGCGACGAGCCGGGTAACCGAAGCGGTCCATTCGGGCCAGCGCTCGACGTCACTGAACACGTCCCAGACGACAGCGGCAGGCGCGTCGATCTCAACGCCGCAATCGGTAATCATGTACCAAATGGTACATGATTACTTTCCGGCCGAACAGACGCAAAATCACCCAACTAGCGGCGTGTCGCGGGCCTTTTGCGTCTGCTCGCCGGAGTTCAGAACCAGCCGTCCGGTGCGCGTCCGGACAGCGCCTGGGTCAACTGGCGCGCCGCCCCACGAACGGCCTCGACCAACGTCGGCAGTGCGATGTTCGGCCGGTCTTCGCGACGGGTCACGCTGAACGCGGCAACCGGACGCCCCGCATGGTCGAAGGCGCACGCCGCGACCGACTGCAGACCCTCGGTGATCATGCCCGCCTCCTCCGCCCACCCCTGCGCGCGTTCGGTCTGCAGGATTCGCCGTAGCTCCGCAAGGGAGTTGGGCCCGCGTTCGGTGCGATGGATGAACGTCGCCGACGACGGGAACAGTGCCCTGACCTGAGCGGCCGACAGGTGTGCGAGGATCGATCGGCCGTTCGCCGTCAGGTGAGCAGGCAACCGCACGCCCACGTCGGTGACCAGGGTGACGGGCACGCCGGCGGTCTGCGGCTGCTCCTTGAGCAAGTAGACACTCTCTGCGCCGTAAAGGATTCCGAGATGGGCTGTCTCGCCGACGGCTGCGACCAGCCGCTTGAGGATTGGCCGCGCGATGTGCTCGAGCGGCTCGTGGCGCAGATACGCCGACCCGACCTCGAATGCCGAAACGCCCAGTGCGTACGCACGCTGATCGGGTAGATGCACGACGAAGCCGCGCTCGATCAGCACCTCGAGCAGGTGATAGGCCGACGAGCGCGGCATGCCGATGTCTCGGATCAACGCCGAGCCCTGGACGGGCCCCGGCCGCGACGCGAGGTGGAGGAGCACATCGAGTGCCCGACCCACCGCTGGTGACGTGCTGGACACGGCGCACCTCCCTGCATCTCGGATACGAGACACTATCCCCGGATTCTCTCTATCGCAACGGGCGTCGGTGCGGTGTCCTGGACACAACACCGAGTTTGACCAGGGAAAAGAGAACACAGTGTCTTCAGTGTCTTCAGTGTCTTCCGCGATCTCCACGCCACGCCTTGTCCGGGCCCCACGTGGCACCGAGTTGTCCTGCAAGGGTTGGCCGCAGGAGGCCGCGCTTCGGATGCTGATGAACAACCTCGACCCCGAGGTCGCCGAGCATCCCGAGGATCTGGTGGTCTACGGCGGGACCGGCCGCGCCGCCCGCAATTGGGAGGCGTTCGACGCGATCGTGCGGACGCTGCGCGGGCTGGAGGCCGACGAGACCATGTTGGTGCAGTCCGGCAAGCCGGTCGGCGTGTTCCGCACCCACGAATGGGCGCCGCGTGTGCTGATCGCGAACTCGAATCTCGTTGGTGACTGGGCGAATTGGGAACAGTTCCGCAAGCTCGAGGCCGAGGGCCTGATGATGTACGGCCAGATGACCGCCGGCTCATGGATCTACATCGGCACGCAGGGCATCCTGCAGGGCACCTACGAGTCCTTCGGCGCGGTTGCGAAGAAGAGGTTCGGCGGCACGCTGGCCGGCACGATCACCCTCACGGCGGGGCTGGGCGGCATGGGCGGTGCGCAGCCGCTTTCGGTGACGATGAACGACGGGGTGGCAATCTGTGTGGATTGCGATGTCACTCGGATCGACCGACGCATCGAGCACCGGTATCTCGACACCAAGGCCGTCGATATCGATGATGCTCTGCGGCTGGCGGTGGAGGCCCGCGACGCCAGGCGGCCGCTGTCGATCGGGTTGCTGGGCAACGCCGCCGAGGTACTTCCCGAGATGCTGCGCCGCAACGCCCCGATCGACATCGTCACCGACCAAACCTCGGCACACGATCCGCTGTCGTATCTGCCAATCGGCGTCGACTTCGAGGACATGAAGAAGATGGCCGAGAAGGATCCCGTCTACTTCACCGAGCAGGCCCAGCAGTCGATGGCCAAGCACGTGGCGGCAATGGTCGGCTTCAAAGACCGCGGCGCCGAGGTGTTCGACTACGGCAACTCCATCCGCGACGAGGCGCGAAAGGCCGGATACGACAGGGCTTTCGATTTCCCCGGCTTTGTCCCCGCCTACATCAGGCCGCAGTTCGAGGAGGGCCTCGGGCCGTTCCGGTGGGCCGCGCTCTCGGGCGATCCGAAGGACATCGCCGCCACCGACCGGGCGATTCTGGAGCTCTTCCCGGACAACAAACACCTCACCCGGTGGATCGAGATGGCCGGCGAGAAGGTCGCTTTCCAGGGGCTGCCCGCTCGCATCTGCTGGCTCGGTTACGGGGAACGTCATCTCGCGGGGCTGAAGTTCAACGAGATGGTGGCGTCGGGCGAACTGTCCGCCCCGATTGTGATCGGCCGCGATCACCTCGACTCGGGCTCGGTGGCCTCGCCCTACCGGGAGACTGAGGCGATGCTCGACGGGTCCGACGCGATCGCCGACTGGCCGCTGCTCAACGCATTGGTCAACACCGCGTCGGGCGCGACATGGGTGTCGATTCACCACGGCGGCGGCGTCGGGATGGGCCGCTCGATCCACGCCGGCCAGGTGACCGTCGCCGACGGCTCCGAACTGGCCGCGCAGAAGCTGGCACGGGTGCTGACCAACGACCCCGGCATGGGCGTGATCCGCCACGCCGACGCCGGTTACGAGCACGCAACCGAGATCGCCGCCGAGCGCGGCGTGCGGATTCCGATGCGGGAGAACGCGTGACGGCGTTCGATGTCCTCTGGCCGGCGATCCTCGACGTCGGCAGGCACACCTCGACGGGCGGCTACAGGCGCTACGCATGGTCGGATGCCGATCTGACACTGCGTGAGTGGTTCTCCGGCTGTGCCGCCCAGCGCGGCATGGATGTCGAGGAGGACCGCAACGGCAATCTGTGGGCGTGGTGGATGCCACCCGGCTGGTCCGGCGATCCGACCGGCGCGTTCGTGACGGGCTCCCATCTGGACTCTGTGCCGGACGGTGGCGCCTTCGACGGACCACTGGGTGTGGTGTCCGCCTTCGCGGCCATCGACATCGTCCGCGAGCGGGGCGTGGTGCCGCGGGTGCCCGTCGCGGTCGTCGCCTTCTCCGACGAAGAGGGGGCGCGGTTCGGCGTCGCGTGCATCGGGTCCCAGCTGTCCACCGGTGCGTTGAGCGCCGAGAAGGCGCGCGGGCTGGGGGATTACGACGGCGTCACGCTCGCCGAGGCGATGACGAAGGCGGGCCGCAGGCCCGAGCACCTCGGTGCCGATCCGCGGCTGGCCGATCGCGTGGGAGTCTTCGTCGAATTGCACGTCGAGCAGGGCCGCGCACTCGATCTCGTCGACCGGCCGATCGCCGTCGCCTCGGCCATCTGGCCACACGGGCGCTGGCAATTCACGTTCTGCGGCGAGGCGAACCACGCAGGCACCACCCGGCTGGCCGATCGGCATGACCCGATGCTCGCGTTCGCATCTTCGGTGCACGCGGCGCGGTCTCTGGCCGCCGCCCACGATGCGGTCGCGACGTTCGGCAAGGTCATCGTCGCCCCCAACGGGGCCAACGCGATTCCGTCATCGGTGCACGCCTGGCTCGATGCCCGCGCCGCCGACGAGGCAACGCTGCGGTCGCTGGTCGACAAGATCACCGCCGAAGCGCGGCAGCACGCGGCGACCGACGGTATCGAACTCGGGGTGGCCGCCGAGTCGGTCACGCCGATCGTCGAGTTTCCCGCGGGCCCGCGGGCCCGGCTGCAGCGTGCGCTGGCGCACCTCGGCGACATCCCGGTGCTGCCCACGCAGGCCGGCCATGACGCAGGCATCCTGTCCCCGGTGGTACCGACCGCAATGTTGTTCGTTCGCAACCCAACAGGCGTATCGCATTCGCCGACGGAGTTCGCGGAGTCCGGCGACTGCAATACGGGAGCGGTGGCGTTGGCCGACGTCATGGCGGACTGGGTGGCGACGTGACAGACACGTGGTGGTGTGAACATGCCTGGCTCGGCGGCGATTCCGTGGCCGACGGCGTCCTGTTCAGCGTCAGCGACGGCCGGATCACCGCGATCGACACCGACACCGCCGCGCACCCGGGCTCAAACCGGCTGCGCGGACTGGTCATTCCTGGCCTGGCCAACGCACATTCGCACGCGTTCCACCGGGCGCTGCGCGCCCGCACCCAACGCGACCGTGGATCGTTCTGGACCTGGCGCGACCTGATGTACCGCGCCGCCGAGCGGCTGAACCCCGATGGCTACCGCCGGCTCGCCCGGGCGGTGTACGCCGAGATGACGCTCGCCGGGATCACCTCGGTCGGCGAGTTCCACTATGTGCACCACGATTCCGGTGGTGCCCACTACGCCGAGCCCAACGCCATGGGACACGCTGTGATTGACGGCGCCGCCGACACAGGCATCCGCCTCACCCTGCTCGACACCTGCTATCTGAGTTCTGGGCCCGACGGCGCGCCGCTGGCAGGCCCCCAGCAGCGGTTCGGCGACGGCACCGGTGACCGGTGGGCCCAACGCGTCGAGGCATTGCGACAGCAGGTCGGTACCCGACCGGGCGTGGTGGTCGGCGCCGCCCTACATTCCGTCCGGGGAGTCCCGATCGAACAGATGCCTGTCGTCGTGGAATGGGCCGCCACGCATGGTGTTCCGCTGCACGTTCATTCGTCGGAGCAGACCCGCGAAGTCGAACAGTGTGTCGCGGCGCACGGCCGCACACCGACCGCGGTGCTGCGTGATGTCGGGGCACTGGGGCCGCGCACGACGGCCGTGCACGCGACCCACCTCACCGCCGAGGACATCGCCGACCTCGACCGGACAGCGACCGGGGTGTGCTTCTGCCCCACCACCGAGCGTGACCTCGGCGACGGAATCGGGCCCGCGCCCGCACTGCTCGCCGGACGCGGACTGTTCAGCCTCGGCTCCGACAGCCACGCCGTGATCGATCTGTTCGAAGAGGCCCGTGCCGTCGAACTCAACGAACGCCTCGCCTCCCGCACGCGGGGCGTGGTCGCCGCCGATCGCCTGCTTCGCGCGGCGACCTACGATGGTCATCGAGCCCTCGGGTGGGCAGGCGTCGGCGAACTCGTGGTGGGCGCACGAGCGGACTTCGTTGCAGTGCAGATGGATTCGATCCGGACCGCGGGTGGCGGCGCAACGGTGGAGAACATCGTCTTCGCCGCGGCGGCACCCGACGTCACCGATGTGGTGGTCGACGGACGCGCCGTTGTGGTCGACCGCAAGCATGTCACTGTGCCGGACGTGGATGTTGAACTGGCGTCGGCCATTGCGGACCTGATGGATACCTCGGTGGAGGCCGCCCGATGACCTTGCTCTACACCGACATCCGTGAGCTCGTCACCAACGACCCCATTCACGGCGATGGCGACCGGCTCGGCATCATCGCCGACGCGGCGCTCGTCGTGGACGGCGCCGAGATCGCCTGGGTGGGCCGCCGCGCCGACGCG
>JAVRPG010000250.1:0-2536 GCA_032162325.1 Mycobacterium sp.
GCGCCGAACCGATCACGGAGCTGGTCGACACGACCGGCGCCGGCGACCTGTTCGCCGCCGGCTTCCTGACCGGTTTGGCGCAGGGGCGGCCGCTCGAAGCGAGCCTGAGGATGGGCGCCATCGCCGCCGCCGAGGTCATCTCGCATTACGGCGCGCGGCCCGAGGCCGACCTCAAGGCGCTGGTGGCGGCGCGGCTCGGTTAAAAAAGGAGGCCGGGATCGCTCCCGGCCTCTCCGATCCCTCAGTGCGTGCCCGGGACGGGCGGCTGGGTCTCTTCATAAGCCTCGTGTTCCGACACCTCGATGATGCCGCGGCCGACATGGCTCTTGCGATAGCCGTAGAGGAAATAGAAGACCAAGCCGATCGCGGCCCAGACGAAGAAGACCAGCTTCGATTCCATGTTGAGGCTGAGGAACAGCACGAGGCAGCCGATGATCGACAGAGGCGCAACCACCCAGATGGCCGGCGTGCGGAACGGCCGGACGCGGGTCTTGTCGGAGACGCGCAGCAGCATCACGCCGAGCGACACGGCTGCGAAAGCGAACAAGGTGCCCGAATTCGAGTAATCGGCGAGCGTGCCGACCGGCAGGAAAGCGGCGCAGATCGCCACCGCGATGCCCGTCACCACCGTCACCACCCAGGGCGTCCTGAACCGCGGGTGCACCGTCGCGAGGCGCTGCGGCAGCAGGCCGTCGCGCGCCATCACGAAGAAGATGCGAGTCTGGCCATACATCATCAGGAGCACGACCGAAGGCAGCGCGATCGTCGCGGCGAGGCCGACCAGCCAGCCCGCCCATGGCGACGACACCTCGCGCAGCACGTAGGCGAGCGCTTCCTTGGAGCAAACGAGCGGCGCATGCGCCGCGTTGCAGGACGCGCTGGCGTAGAGCTCCGGCGAGCCCTCGACGAAATATTTTCCGGTCGCGGGATCCATCAGCGGCTGTGCGCCGAACGAGCCGATCACGCCGCCCGCCACCAGCAGGTAGAAGACGGTGCAGATCAACAGCGACGCGATGAGTCCGATCGGCACGTTGCGCTGCGGGTTCTTGGTTTCCTCGGCCGCGGTGGAGACCGCGTCGAAGCCGACATAGGCGAAAAAGATGGACGCCGCGGCCCCAAGCACGCCGACGCCCGAGGAGCTCAACGGATTGCCCCAGCCGCGCGGGGTGAATGGGTGGAAGTTCGGGGTGTGGCCGAAGATCATCGGGACGTTCACGACGACGAACAAGGTGAGCGCCGCGACCTTGATCGCGACCAGCACCGCGTTGAACGTTGCGCTTTCCTTGGTGCCGATCACGAGCAGGGTGGTCACAAATATCGTGATGAGCACGGCCGGCAGGTTGACCATGCCGCCGATCTCGCCCCCCTTGAGGATGCCCCATTCGATCTTGGGTCCGACCGTGAGGGCGTGGGGCAGGTGTATCCCTACCGAGTCGAGGAAGCCGACGATGTGGCCGGACCAGCCGACCGCCACGGCGCTGGCGCCGAGCGCATATTCGAGGATCAGCGCCCAGCCGACGAGCCAGGCCATCAGCTCGCCCATCACCGCGTACGAATAGGTATAGGCAGAGCCTGCGACCGGAACCATCGACGCCAACTCGGAATAGCAGAGTGCGGCGAGAGCACAGACGACGCCGGCGACGACGAACGAGAGCATCATCCCCGGCCCTGCCTTCTGCGCGGCGGTTGCGGTCAGCACGAAGATGCCGGTGCCGATCACGGCGCCGATGCCGAGCATGGTGAGCTGGAACGCGCCGAGCGAGCGGTGGAGGCTCTTCTTTTCGGCTGTGGCGAGGATCGCGTCGAGAGACTTTACGCGCCCGAAAATCATATCACTCCCCTTTGAAACAGGCCCCGTTTCGGAGCATCTTGTCGCTACGGGGGCGCAGCCTAGCGGCTGCTTCGTCCGGGGCAAGCGCTAATCAGCGCGCCAGCATCGGTCCCAGCGGGCGTCCGCCGAACAGGTGGACGTGGAGGTGTGGCACTTCCTGCCCGCTGTTGGTGCCCGCATTGGCGAGCAGCCGATAGCCCTGTGCGACCAGGCCCTGCTCCCGCGCGACATGGCCGACGGCGCGGACGAAACCCGCAATCTCCGCGTCGGACGCGCGGGCCGAGAAATCGTCCCAGGAGACGTAGGCGCCCTTCGGGATGATGAGGATGTGGACGGGCGCCTGCGCGTTGATGTCGTGGAAGGCCAGCGCGTGGTCATCCTCATAGACCTTCTTCGCCGGGATCTCGCCGCGCAGGATGCGGGCGAAGATGTTGCTGTCGTCATAGGGTAAGGTGGCGTCGATCGGCATCCTGTCCTCCGTGCCAAATGCTCAACATGCCTTGCCCGCGGACGCAAGCGGGTTGACCGCGGCCCCTGCCGCGCTACCACAGGGGCGATGCCAAGCGACGCGCCAGACAGCCTGATTCCCTATGACGAGATCGTCCAGGAGGCGCTGCGCGCCGTCGTCGGACGCGTGCTGGGCGAGGTCGAGAGCACCGGCCACCTTCCCGGCGAGCATCATTTCTATATCACGTTCAAGACCGC
>JAVRPG010000251.1:0-7990 GCA_032162325.1 Mycobacterium sp.
GCGCTTCTTGAACTCGTCGGTCTTGGCCCGCAGCTCGGCGTCGGAGAGCTTCTCGATGTCGTCGGACAGGGTGTTGACGTAGTCAGCCACCCCCTTGAGGCGCTTGACCATGCGGCCTTCACCGAGACGGAGCAACTTCGACAGCACGCTATTTCCTCTTATGGGGTTCGATGGATCTCACGGTGTACTAGACGAGGTCCATCGTAAGTCACCAGTCGAAATAGCTGGTCGAAGGCGCTGGAAAGCGTCTAGGCGAGCCGAATCAGTCCGTAGTCGTAGGCGTGCCTGCGGTACACCACGCACGGTTTGTCGCTCTGTTTGTCGTGGAACAGGAAGAAGTCGTGGCCGACCAGCTCCATCTCGTAGAGCGCGTCGTCGACGGTCATCGGCTTGGCCGGATGCTCCTTGGTGCGCACAATCTGCCCCGGCTCGTGATCGTCGACGGCCACACGGTCGGTCTGCGGTGTGTCGTCAGCCAGCGTCGAGGGCAGCGGGTCCAGCGCCGTGGCCTGGGCCAATGACACCGGCGTCTTGTCGCCGTAATGCACCTTGCGGCGGTCCTTGCTGCGCCGCAGCCGGCTCTCGAGTTTGCAGACCGCCGACTCCAGGGCGGCGTAGAAGCTGTCCGCGCAGGCCTCGCCCCGGACGACCGGGCCGCGGCCTCGCGCGGTGATCTCTACGTGTTGACAGTTCTTGCGTTGGCGCCGGTTGCGCTCATGGTCGAGCTCGACGTCGAAGAGGTAGATGGTGCGGTCAAATCGTTCCAGGCGTGACAGTTTCTCTGACACATACATGCGGAAGTGGTCGGGAACCTCGACGTTTCGGCCCTTGACGACGACCTCCGCGGTGGGGGCGGGTTCAGGCGTCTCTTCCTCGACCAGCATGGTGCGGTCTGAGTCCACGGAATGGCTTGACATGCTTGGCAACTCGTTTCTCTACGGAGTCGCACGCTTCGCGTGCCCGGCTTGTCTTCGGATGCGCACCGGCGGACCTGCATGTCGCTCCGCCCGCCGGCGCAAGGTGTCGACTACTCACCTCCTACCCGCTGTTCGGCGATGCTGGCGCTTCGGGTTGTGCGCCGCCGTGAGGCATTCACGGGTGGTTGGTGCCGACGGTAGTCCGTGTTCACCCGGTCGTGCCACTAAATTCGCGGACCCGTTTTCAGTTCTTCACATCGGATTGATCTCGGAGTAATCGTCTCAGCCGTCAAGCGTTCGCAATCGCAAGGACACCGGCCACGTGAGCACCTGCGATTCGTAGGACGCGGACCGATTCGCTGGCGGTGGCGCCGGTGGTCACGATGTCGTCGACCACGAGCACGTCCTTCGCCAGGACCTCGATGTGCTTGCCGATCTTCACGCGGCCTGCGATGTTGCGCTGGCGGTCGGCAATGGACAGGCCGACAGAGTCGCGGACCAGGGCCCGCAGTCGCAGCGCCTGGATGACGTCGACATCGCGGACATCGCGCAGGCCCGCCGTGGCCGCCCGCGCCATCCGGGTGACCGGATCGCCGCCTCGGCGCCGGGCGGCGGATCGGCGGGTGGGTGCGGGCACGATGGTCAGCGGTGTGGCGACAAAACCCCATGTCAGCAGGCGCTCCAGCCCGGCTCGCAGTGCGACCGCCAGCGGCGCGATCAGATCGGCGCGGCCGTGCTCCTTGACCGCGACTATGGCCTCGCGGCGCGCGCCGGCGTAGCGGCCGAGCGATAGCACCGGAACACCCGGATCGACCCGCGGGGTGATCAGGTGCGGTTCGTCCGCCTTGACGGCCAGTTGGCGCGCGCACGCGGCGCACCATTTCGTCGACGGCGCGCCGCAGCCGCCGCATTCGAGCGGCAGGACAAGGTCGAGCATGCTCGAAGTGTCGCGCCGAGGTGTGACATAACTTGCTGGCGGCGGTGGTCGGACGCGGTGATGCTGGACTGATGGCGGACGATGAGCCTGCGGAGGGCGGCACGGTTCGCGTGAATGGCCACGCACGGCAAGTTGACGCCGACGACGACACCGCCCTGCTGTACGTGTTGCGCAATCACCTCGGCCTCAAGGGCACCCGGTTCGGCTGCGGCCTTGGTGTGTGCGGTTCCTGCTCGGTGCTGGTCGACGGGCACCCGGTCTACTCCTGCGACACCCCGCTGTGGTCGGTGAAGGGCAAGGAGGTGACCACGGTCGAGGGCCTCGGCACCGGCGGCGAGCCGCATCCGGTCGCCCGCGCGATCGTCGAGCAGCAGGCCGCCCAATGCGGCTACTGCATGTCGGGGATCGTGGTCAGCGCCGCAGCCCTGCTCGCGACGAACCCCGACCCGTCCGAGTCCGAGGTCCGCGCCGCGCTGGATGACAACCTCTGCCGTTGCGGCGCCCACAACCGGGTGGTGCGTGCCGTGCTCACCGCCGCCGCCGAAATGCGCAAGGCCGCGTCGTGACCACCGGAGCGCTGCCACCAACCCTGGCCGCCAACCCACGGCTCGGCGACTGGCTGCACATCAGCTCGGATGGCGTCGTTGAAATCCGTTCCGGCAAGGTCGAATTGGGTCAGGGCGTGCTCACGGCGCTGGCGCAGGTGGCCGCCGAGGAACTCGACGTCGACGTCACACGCATCGAGATGACAGCGGCGACCACCGATCTGAGCCCCGACGAGGGCTTGACCGCAGGCAGCCTTTCCATCCAGCATTCGGGCGCTGCGCTTCGGCAGGTGTGCGCGGAAGTCCGTGACGTGTATATCGGGATTGCCGCCGACAAACTCGCCGTACCCAAGGAAGCACTCACCATCGAAGACGGGCAGATCGCCGCTCCGAACGGCGCGGCCACCAGCTACTGGGAGTTGGCCGACGACACCTTGTTGGACAGGGCCGCAAGTGGTGACGCGGTACCGAAGCCCGTGACGGCGTACCACATCGTCGGCACCAATGTCGCACGGCTGGATCTTCCCGACAAACTCACCGGCCAGCCGCGCTATGTGCACGACCTGACGTTGGACGGCATGGTGTACGGCCGCGTCGTCCGGCCGCCGTCGCGTGCTGCGGTGCTTCGCGACATCGACACCGGCCCAACAGAAGACCTGCCTGGTGTGGTCGCGGTGGTGCGCGACGGCAACTTCCTGGCCGTGGTGGCCGAACACGAGGAGACCGCGCTGCGAGCCGCCGACCTCCTGCGCCGCGACGCGGTATGGGACCAGCGCCCGACGCTGCCCGACGAGGACGCGCTGCCCGCCTTCCTCAGCTCGGCACCGACCGACACCACGGTGATCGCGGATGTTGGACAACAGCCGCGCTCTGGCGTCGCCCGGTCGCTTAACGCGTCCTACCATCGGCCGTACCTCGCGCACGGCTCGATCGGACCCTCCTGCGCCGTCGCGGTTGCCGCGCACGACGGCCTCCAGATCTGGACGCACAGCCAGGGAGTGCACATGTTGCGCCGCGAGATCGCGCGGGAGCTGGCGATTCCACAGGACCGTCTCGTGGTCAGGCACGTCGAAGGCGCGGGCTGCTACGGCCACAATGGCGCCGACGATGCGGCGATGGATGCCGCAGTGCTCGCCCTCGCCGTACCGGGCCGACCGGTGCAGGTGGTGTGGTCACGGTCTGACGAGTTGAGCTGGTCCCCGCTCGGGCCCGCTGGCGTCGTGCGGATCTCGGCGGACTGCGCGCCCGACGGCGACGTGTTGTCGTGGCGCCACGAGATTTGGAGCGGCAGCTTCATCAGCCGCCCCGGCATGACGCCGAACCCCGCGTTCCTCGCGACCAGCCACCGCGCGGGAGGCGAGGAAATCCGCTCGGCGGGTGAACCGCCTCAGGAGCGCGGTGGCGGAGCGAGTCGCAATGCGGTTCCGGGATACGCCTTTCCGGCGTATGAGGTCGTCAATCACCTGCTCACCACGATGCCGCTGCGGACATCGGCGTTGCGGTCGCTGGGAGCGCATCTCAACGTGTTCGCCGTGGAGTCGTTCATGGACGAGCTCGCCGCCGAGGCCGGCCGGGACCCCGTCGAGTTCCGGCTGGCGCACCTGTCCGATCCACGCGCCCGCGCGGTGCTGGAACATGTTGTTCGCCAGTCGGATTGGGAGTCATGGACGCCCGCCGGCGCCGTCGGGCACGGAATCGGATATGCCCGCTACAAGAATACGAGCGCCTATTGCGCGGTCGTCGCCGAGGTCGAGGCCGTCCAGGAGGTTCGGGTGCGACGGCTGACCGTCGCCGTCGACGCGGGACTGGTCATCAACCCCGACGGGGCGGCCAACCAAATCGAAGGTGGCGCAATCCAGTCCACCAGCTGGACGGTGAAGGAGCGGGTGCGGTTCGACCGGTTCACGGTCACCAGCGATACCTGGGAGACCTATCCGATCCTGCGCTTCTCCGAAGTTCCCGCCGTCGACGTCGACTTCCTGCCCGGCGCGGACAACCCGCCACTCGGAGTCGGGGAATGCGCACAGGGCCCAACGGCAGCCGCGATCGCCAACGCGGTTTCGGATGCGCTGGGTGTTCGCGTGCGCTCTCTTCCGCTGACGCCGGAGCAGATCGTCGCCGCGATGCCGACATGACATCGCGGTTCTGCCGCTGATCAGCCAAGCACTATCGAGTCGTCTTGCACGGTGATGTTCTCGACATGTCCGCAGTGTCGCCACAAGGTACGACATACAAATCGGTCGGTGCGGGTATCTGATATGCATGGCCGCATCGCGCAACCTTGGCGACGAGCGGGAATCGTTCATCGTCGACTGCCTTGTGCAAGCGTTCGCCGGACTCATGAAGGCGGACCCCGACGCGTTCCGGACCAAGTTCCGCAAGATGGCGGCCGACCCGTTCGCGTTCTACCGCGGCAGCGCATGCGTGTACTACGCCGATGTCGCCGGCCGAGAAGACAGATGGGCCGACGACCGCACGAGCAGGGTGTGGATCCAGGGCGATCTGCATGCGGAGAACTTCGGCACGTATATGGATGGGTCCGGGGTGCTCATCTTCGACGTCAACGACTTCGACGAGGCGTTTGTCGGACACTTCACCTGGGATCTGCAGCGGTTCGCCGCCAGCATCGCACTGATGTGCTGGCAGAAAGCGCTTTCGGACGAAGAGATCACGGCGCTGATCGAAACGTTCGTCCGCGCGTACGTCCGCCAGGTCCGGTGGTTCGTCGACGTCGAGGACGACTCTTCGTTCTCGCTGAACCTCGAGACCGCGCGCGGCGCGGTGTTGTCGGCGTTGCAGTCGGCGCGCCTGTCAACCAGAGCACAGATGCTGGACCGCATGACGCGAGTGGACGAGTGGGACAGGCGTTTTCGCGATTCGGCGGGTGTGCGCCGGCTGGACGACGCCGAACGCGACAAGGTAGTTGATGCGTTCGACCGCTACCTGGAAACGATCCCGAAAACCAAGCGCTTCCGCGGCATCGCCTATGACGTCAAGGATGTCATCGGCAAAACCGGACTAGGCATCGGCAGCGCGGGGCTGCCCGCTTACACCGTGCTGATCGAGGGCTTCAACCAGGCACTGGACAACGACGTAGTGCTGTCGATCAAACAGGGCAATGTCGCCGCGCCGAGCCGTGTGGTCGACGACCCAGATGTGCGCGAGTACTTCAAACACCACGGCCACCGCACCGCCGTGTCGCAGCGCGCACTGCAGGCGCACGCCGATCTCCTACTCGGCTACACCGACATCGACGGGGTCGGCTACGTGGTCACTGAAATTTCGCCGTACGACGCGGATTTGGACTGGAGCGAGTTGACGGAGCCCGACGAACTCACAGAAGTAATCGAGCAACTCGGGCAGGCGGTGGCCAAGGTGCACTGCGTCAGCGACACGGACAGCGACCAGACATTGGTCGCCTTCCAAACCGAGGAGGCGATTGTCGCCGTGATCGGCGACAACATCGACGACTTCACGGCCGACATCGTCGCTTTCGGGCTGGAGTACGCCGCAATCGTGCGAGATGACCACCGCCACTTCGTCGAGGCGTTCCGCGAGGGCCGCATCCCGGGAGTCAGTTCGACCTGACAGGTCGTTCGAGGTCCAGGGTCAGCCCAGGACGATCGAATCCCCTTGAACCGTCACGGCCTGAGCCTCCAGCGGCGTCGTCGCCGGGCCCTTGGCCACCGACCCGTCGAGGTTGAACTTGCTGCCGTGGCACGGGCAGTCGATCGTGCCGTCCGCGATCTTGTCCACGGCGCAACCCTTATGCGTGCAGGTCGATGAGAAGCCCTTGAACACACCCGCAGTCGGTTGGGTCACCACGACCTTGTCGACGATCACGCCCGAGCCCACCGGCACGTCGGCCGTCTTGGCGATGACGTTCGCGGCCGGAGCGGCGGCGGTGCCACCAGAAGCGGGCGGGGCCGCGGTTGTCGTGCTGGATTCACCCGCCGCTTCCGGCTTCTTGCCGTAGGTGCTGCAGGCAGCGACCACGGCGGTCACCAGGCCCAGCCCGGCGCCGAGCAGAACCTTCTGCCGCGAGATGGGGAACTCTGAAATGTTCACGTAATCCCTTTCAGTTAGAACGTGACGCCGTTGGTCTGAAAGAACCACAGCGCCGACGTCAGCCATACGTATACCAGACCGAAGAACACCAGCCCACCCGCGACCGGAATCACCCATCCGCGAAGGCCTTTGCGGGTGAGGAGCACCATCTTCGTCACGAATGCGCCGTAGAAGAAGCACCCGAACAGCGAATGGAACAACACCCGGTTGTCATAGGACTGGAAACCCAACGCGTACAGGCAGTGCACCGCCACCGGGACGCTCGCCAAGACGGCCAACCGTCCCGACCAGACATGCGCCGTGCCGATCCACGAGGGGGCCTTTCCGCCGGGAATCAGCCGGTACATCGCGAAGGCGGACACCAGCTGGAACAGCGCCAACACAATGGCCACGGTCGCCAACCACGACTTCGCCGACAGCCCGCTGGAGAACCCGGCCACGTTGATCGAAAAGTACTGCGGCTCATGCACTTTGCCGAACACGCCGAGCGCGACCGCGACCACCGCCCCGAGGGCGACGGCGATCGGTACCGCGACGCCTGACGAGTTCCTCGGTATCGCCGTCGTCGCCGTGTCGGAATCAGACATCGCTGGCACCTTCCACACGCGTCGCGACGACGGTCTGTCCGTCGACGAAGGCGGTCCGGTCGATCGACAACCCCGGAGCAGGGGCCGTCGACCCGTCAGGTCGGCGCTGCACGCCGGTGACGCCGCCGTTCCCGTCGATGATCCAGCTGTTGCGAACGCCCGCGTTCTCGTAGATATACAGGCCGGCAGGCGGCTGCGTGGGGTCTGCCTTGAAATCCCATTTCTTCTCGCCGATCCACAGCGTGCCGACGACGGCGTTGCCTTCGAGGCGGCCTTCGAGGCGGCTGGTCTTGTCCTTATTGGCCAGACTCACAGTGCCATTGGCGGCGCTGCCCCGCAGCCACGACTCGATGGTGTTCCCGTCGCAGGCGTAGGCGACGGCCTTGTCGCCGTCGATGGTGATCTCCAACGTGATCGTGCCGTTCGCGGTGGGGATCTTGCCGACGTAATCGGCCTTGGCCGGGAATGCCGGTCGCGGCGGCGGATTCGGTGCAGGCGGCGGTGCGGCCGCGGTCGTGGTGGCAGCGGCGGTGGTGGACTGCGCGGCAGGCTTGCCCGGCGGTGCCTTCTCCTCGTTGGACATGTTCACGAGCAATATGCCCACCCCGAGCACGGCAACGGCGCCGAGTGTCACGAGTGGACCACGAATCTTCATCATCAACTCCCTGGCTGTTGAGCAAACACCTCTGGCGATGTTTTGTCTGCACAACGGCCAATGCCGGGAGATGGTTCAGTGCGATTTTCAAGAGGCGTTCAATCAGCCGGGCAACACGGGCAGCGCATCGGGCACCATCAGCGACCGCACCTCGGCCCACGCCGGATCGTCATCGGAGGCCGAACCCGACAGCTGCAGCACGCCGCGCTCGTCGGCGACATACACCGTGGACGGGTTGGCGGCGACCGCGGTGACCGGCATCAGCAGGTTGCGGCTCGGGC
>JAVRPG010000252.1:0-16579 GCA_032162325.1 Mycobacterium sp.
TAATCGGCCAGGATCGCGATCTCGGTGGGGCCGGCCTCCGCGTCGATGCCGACCTGCGAGCGGCAGATCCGCTTGGCCGCGGTGACGTAGATGTTGCCCGGCCCGGTGATCATGTCGACGGGCGCCAGCTCGGCGCCGTCGGTGTCGGTGCCGCCGTAGGCGAGCAGCGCGATCGCCTGCGCACCGCCGACCGCCCACACCTCGTCGACGCCCAGCAGCCGGGCGGCAGCCAGGACGGTCGGGTGCGGCAGGCCACCGAACTCCGCCTGTGGCGGGCTTGCGATCACCAGCGAGTCCACGCCTGCGATCTGCGCGGGCACCACGTTCATTACGACGCTGGACGGGTAGACGGCGTTGCCGCCCGGCACGTAGAGGCCGACACGCTCGACGGGCACCCAGCGTTCGGTGACCGTCGCACCCGGCGCCAGAGTGGTCGTCGTGTCGGTGCGCCGCTGATCGGCGTGGACCTTGCGGGTCCGCTCGATCGCAACCTCCAACGCGACACGGACGTCGGCGTCCAGCTCGGCCAGGGCGTTCTCCAGGCGTGCGGGCGGAACCCGGACCTGCGCGGGCCGAACCCCGTCGAACGATTCGCCGTACTCCAGGGCGGCCTCGGCGCCCCGCTCTGCGACCGCGTCGACGATCGGCCGCACCTTGGGCACCACCGTGTCCACGTCCACGCCGCCACGAGGCAGCGCAGCACGGAGCTGCGCGGCGCTCAGCGTCCGGTTGCGCAGGTCGATGCGGGTCATCGTGATCGGGGCCATCGACTCGATTGTCCCTGATCGGACGACGCGAACAAAAATTGATTACGAACCGGCAGCGGCCGGCGCAATTTTGGGCGGGTACCAGTTGCGGCGGGCGTTCGCGGCGCAGCGGAACGGCTAGATTCATGGCCATGTCCGCTGCATCTCGAAAAGAAGACCACCCCAACAACGCGCCGGGTGTGCCGATGGTTTACCCGGTTGCCATGGAGAACTTTCAGGTCAAGTACGTCAACCCGCTGATCAAGCCGGTCGCGAAGTTCCTGCCGGGGTTTTCGACCATCATGCACAGGGGTCGCAAATCGGGAAAGCCGTACGAAACCATCGTCACCGCCTACCGCAAGGGCAACGTGTGCGCCATCGCACTGGGCCACGGGAAGACCGACTGGGTGAAGAACGTGCTGGCAGCGGGCGAGGCCGACCTGCACTTCATCCGGAAAGACGTGCACCTCGTCAACCCGCGGATCGTGCCTGCAGGCAGCGGTGCCGACGGGCTGCCGTTCGCGGCGCGGGTGCAGGCCAACCGGATGGCCATCTTCGTCGCCGATATCGCTTGACCGCGCTGACACACTGACCGCATGGCGTGGGAAGTCTGGCTGACGTTCTTCGGTGCGGCGATCGCGATCAGCGTGTCACCGGGGGCGGGTGCCATCCAATCGATGGCGACGGGCCTGACGCACGGTGTGCGCCGCGGCTACTGGAGCATCCTCGGCCTCGAACTGGGCCTGATGCTGCAACTCGCGCTCGTCGCGATCGGGTTGGGTGCGGCGGTCGCGAATTCGATCCTGGCCTTCAACATCATCAAGTGGATCGGCGTGGCGTATCTCGTCTATCTGGCTGTGCGGCAATGGCGTACCGCGACAGTCGACCTGCGCGAGCAGATCGGCAAGGCGATGGACGGCGGCCGGCTGGCGCTGCTGGTGCGCGGATTCCTGGTCAACGCGACGAACCCCAAGGGCCTGGTGTTCTTCCTGGCGGTCCTGCCGCAGTTCGTGGTGCCGACGGAGCCGCTGCTGCGGCAATACCTGGCCGTGGGCGTGACGATGGTCGCCGTCGACCTCGTCGTCATGGGGCTCTACACGGGCCTGTCCGTGCGGCTGATCAAATGGCTGCACACGCCGCGCCAGCAGACCGTGGTCAACCGGGTGTTCTCAGGGCTGTTCGCCGCGGCGGCCGTCGTGCTGTCGGTGGTGCGCCGCGGGCCGGCTACCGCGTGAACACCGTCTTGGACCGCATTGCGGGCCACACTTGCGGGGCGTCGACCCACGGCACCACGCGGTCCACCGCGGGAGTGAGATCGCAACCCGCCGTTAGCAATTCGAGGATCTCCGGAATGACGGCACGGGCATTGACACGTCCGGTCACGAACCGCACGCCGCGGGTGTACATCGAAAGCAGCGGCATTTCAACCGTGGGTTGGTAGTAGATCCCGGTGTCGGTGCACACCCCGTCGGGCCAGGTGGCGCGCAAGGTCGCGGCGAGGAGCGCGGGGTCCGCCGAGGTGTGCACGGTGATCGGATAGGGCTCCCACGACTTGTCGGGTTTGGGCCGGTCATGCGCGACCGCCCCGAGCTTTTCCGCGGTCGCGAGCCGCTGCGGGTCGGTGTCCACGTAGTCCACCTTTGCGCCGAGCGCCGACGCGAAGGCGGCGGCGTACAGGCCGATCGACAGGCGGCCGGCCACTAGCACGCGCCGGTCGGCCGGGTCGAACGCCTCCAACTCCGCGCGGTACGGCCCGACCGCACGCCAGCCGTCCGGGATGTTGTCCGACAAGGAGGCGATCGCGATCGGGTCGATCGTGTCCGCGATGGGGAGCAGCATGGCATCGGCATAGGGCACCAGCACCAGGTCCGCCATGAACCCGCCACCGTCCAGCCCGGCAAGCGGGGCCATGCCGTACATCGCCATCAAGGGCACCGAGTCGCACGAACCCGTCACACCTCGGCGGCATGCGCGGCAGCTTCCGCAGTTGACTTGAAACGGAACGACAACCCGATCGCCCACCCTGACATCACGGACCGCATCACCGACGGCCACCACCTCGGCAATACCTTCGTGCCCGACGGCATGCCCGGGCGGCATCGGCAGGCGGCCCTCGGCGACCGCGACGTCCAGGTCGCAGCACGCGACCGCCAGGGGCCGCACGATGGCCTGTTCCGGCGCTGTGACCTCGGGTTCTGGGCCCTCTCGCCAGGCGTATTCACCGGGCGCCTCGAACATGAGCTGTTGCATCCGGAGACCCTTTCTTTAGCGTCCATTCAAATATTGTTGAGTGATCTTTCAAGTAAAGTCAAGAGCATGCCTCGTCCGGATAGAAGCCGCGCAGCGCTCGTCGATACCGCGGCCCTGCTGTTCCGCAGGCAGGGGTACGCCGCGACGGGTGTGAATCAGATCCTGGAGTCGGCGGACGTCAAGGCGGGTTCGCTGTATCACCACTTCCCCAACGGCAAGCAGGAACTGGCGGCCGCGGTGGTGGACAGCGTCGGCGGCGATATCGAGCGGCGGCTGCGCGGGTTTCTCGACAGCGGCGCCCCGGTCGCCGACATCGTCGACGGCTGGATCGAGTTGATGGCCGCGGGCCTTGCCTCCGACCAGCGCGACGGCTGCCCCATCGAGCCGATCGCCACGGAGTCGGTGAACGCCAGCGCTGCGGTGCGCGACGCGTCGGCGCGCGCGTTCGCCGGCTGGTGCGCCGCGGTTGCGGACCGACTGCGCGCCGACGGCTGGCCCGACATGGAGGCCGAGGCGACCGCGCTGGCCGTCATCGCCCTCGTCGAGGGCGCGCTGATCCTGTCCCGCATCCACGGCGACGCGGTGGCGCTGAATGCCGCCAAGGCCGCGGCGCGCACACTGCTCAGCCCAGCGAGCGGAGCTCACGGCGTGAGCTGATGCCGAGCTTGCCGTACGCGTTGCGCAGGTGATACTCGACGGCCTTCTCGCTGAGGTAAATCTCCGTCGCGATCTCCCTATTCGTCACCGCGGCAACGCGCTCGCGCTGATTCCGAAATTCGCGACGCCGCCGGTGATTACGAGCTAGGTGTGGAGGAGGGTCCGGTGGTCTCGCCTGTCGGGTTCGGATCATTCGCTCCCGACTTAGGTGTGAGCGGATTCGGGAGTGAGCTGAGCGTTTTTTGGAGAGACCTCAGCGGGTTCGGCGCGGTGCCACCCGCCGCCGTGGATGACTGCGGACCGGGACTGGCAGGCAGGACCGAACGGACCAAGTCACCCGGCTTCCAGCCACCCAAGGGCGCTTTCGGCGGCTCGACCTTGTTGGGCCCGGTCCCGATGCCCAGCACATCCCGCAGCGGTGTCAAGATGGGCCGATCCTCGACGGGCGGTGTCACGTCCTCTGGTGCCTGCGGCTGCTGAATCAGCGGGACGGAGGACCCTTCGCGCAGGAGCGCCTGGTTGCTTCCGGCGCCGGCGAGGCCGGGCACGGTCGGCTGCCCCAGCGCGGCGAGCTGCCGGGCGGTTTCCGTTGCGCCCGCGGCGACGGACTGCGTGTCCGAGATCCACTGATCCGGCGGCGGTACCAGTTGGAAGGGCACCGGTTCGGTGGGATACGCGCCCTCCCCGTCTGGCCTGCTGTAACCAGTCTCGATGACCGATCGCAGGAACGGGTCCAGCGCGACCACCACGTCCTTCGGCACGCCGAGCTGAAGCAGGGGCATGGTCAACGGCAGCTCGCCCACCGGTGCCACGAGCAACACATCGGTGACCTTGCCGTCGGGGCTCGTCGAGACGATCATCCCGTCCGGCGCATTCTCCGGGCTTATGTCGTCCGGTATGCGCTCAACGTCCTTGTAGTACCCGGGGTGCAGGTAGTAGTAGCCCAGGAGGGCGTTCGCGTCGGCGACCACGTTGAAGACGTAGTCCGGCGAGTCGGCAACGCCGTCGTACTGCTTGGTGACCTGGAGGACCTTCGTGTCCTCCGGGGTGGTGCCTTCGCCGAAGCTCACGCCCAGGATCGGGACGTAGACGCCCGCGGGCAGCCGGGTCAGGATGCCGCCGTCGTTGCGACGCGGGTTGCTGGCCAGCACGAACGTGACCGTGGAGGGGTTATAGGGTTCGAACCCCGCAGGGGGCGGCTGGGTCTCCAGTTGCTTGACCGCCAATGCCCCTGCGCCCGCGCCCTGTGAGTAGCCGACGACGTAGATCTGCTGGTCAGGATTCTCTTTCTGCGCGGTGTACACGGCCGAAACGATCTTGCCGGCCGCATCGGCTTCGGAGTCGTCGTAGGTCGGGTCACCCAGGCCGGTAAGAGGGCCGAGGCTGCGCGGATAGATTATGAACTCCTCGTTGACGCCCGCTCCGCTGTACCCACCTTTGAAGGAGTCGGCCATCCGGTAGAACGGGACGCCCTCCTCGTTTCCGGTGATCGACTTCGTGCCGTCAACAAAGATGGACGTCTGCGCAAGCAGGCTCGCGCCGGGAACGTGGCTGTCGGTGGCATACGCGAAGGCGACGAGAGTCGCCGCTTCGAGGGCCACGCCGGTCGTGACGTACCGACCCCACTTCTTGTTGGCCGGCTTGCAATGTTTGCCCAACATACTTCCTTCCGCCCCGAGCAAGCATGAAGCCGGCACACAGCCAGCTTCCAGGTCTGAGACAGCATAGGGTACGAGCGGGTGGTTGGTGAACATAACCTATGAATGTTCGGCAAACGCCATGGAGTTGCTGACGCAGCCAGCGATCACCTAGATGTCCAAGCCGATATCCAGCACGCGCACCGAGTGGGTGAGGGCGCCGACGGCCAGATAGTCGATACCCGTCCCGGCGTAGGCGGCCGCGGTATCCAGCGACAATCCGCCGGACGACTCGAGGTTCGTCGCGGGCGCGCGAACATCGCGGCGTTGCACCGCAATCTGGGTCTGCCACACCGGGAAGTTGTCCAGCAGCACCAGCTCGACGCCCTCGGCGAGCACGTCGTCGAGTTGTTCGAGCGAGTCGACCTCGACTTCGCAAGGTAAATCCGGTGCGGCATTGCGGACCGCACACAAGGCGGCCACCACCGAACCCGCCGCGGCCACGTGATTGTCCTTGATCAGCGCCGCATCACCGAGGCCCATCCGGTGGTTCATCCCGCCGCCGACGCGCACAGCGTACTTCTGCAGCGCCCGAAGCCCCGGCAACGTCTTGCGGGTGTCGCGGATCTTGGCGTTCGTCCCCTCCACGGCCTGGACCCACGCCGCGGTCGTCGTCGCGATACCCGAGAGGTGACACACCAAGTTCAGCATCGTGCGCTCGGCGGTCAGCAGACCTTGCGTCGGCGCCTCCACGATCAGCGCCGCGGCGCCGGCCTCAAGCCGTGCGCCGTCGTCCACGCGGTGCTTGACCCGGTAGCCGTCGGGCCCGATCACCTCGTCGAGCACTAGCAGCGCGATCTCGACGCCAGCGATGACCCCGGGCTCGCGGGTGGCCATCGAGGCGGTAGTCGTGGTGTCGGCCGGAACCGTCGCCAACGTGGTGACATCGGGCCCGTAGCGCAGGTCTTCTTCCAGGGCGCGCGCGATTACCCTGCGAGCCTCCGTCAGCTCGTCGGCGCTGAGCTCCATCAGCACGCCACCGCGGGCACGAGGCTGTGCGCCAGCGCCGGGTCGGTGTCCGGGTAGTCGGAACGGTGATGGCAGCCGCGGGACTCGGTGCGGGCCAGCGCCGCGGCGGCGACGGCGCCCGCCGTAGTGGTCAGCGCGACATCCTCGAAGTCGCTGCGGGACTTGAGGACACGTGGCGTCGCGGTGTCGAGTTCCTTCGCGAGCCGCTCCAGACCGTCGCCGTCGCGGACCACCGATGCGTAGCGCGTCATCGCTCGCTGCAGATCGGCTCGTGGCAGCGCTCGGCGCGTCGACAGCTCGGGCAACACCGCCCGGCTCGGCCCGGCATCAACCGCGTGCTCGGCGGCGGCCTTACCTGCCCGGCCACCGACCACCAGACCTTCCAGAAGGCTGTTGGACGCCAACCGGTTCGCGCCATGCAGTCCGGTCCGAGCCACCTCACCGGCCGCGAACAGGCCCGCCAGTTCGGTACGCCCGTGCACGTCGGTATTCACGCCGCCGCAGCTGTAGTGCGCGCCCGGCACAACCGGAATCGGTTCGCGCGTCGGATCGATGCCTGCGGCCCGGCAGGCCGCCGTCACGGTCGGGAACCGCCGTTTGAAGCCGTCGATGCCGCGTGCGTCGAGGTACACGCACGGATCGCCGGTCAGGACCAGCCGCGTGTCGATCGCCGCCGCCACCACATCCCGCGGCGCGAGGTCGCCCATCGGATGCACTCCGGCCGTCACCGAATTCCCTTGCCTATCAATCAGAATCGCACCCTCACCACGGACGGCCTCGGTGATCAGCGGGCGTCGACCACCGGCATCACCGTCGAACAGCATGGTCGGATGGAACTGGATGAACTCGAGATCGCTGACCGGCAGGCCCGCCCACGTCGCCAACGCGACGCCGTCGCCCGTCGAACCCTCAGGGTTCGTGGTCGCGGTGTACAGGTGACCCAGGCCCCCGGTCGCCAGGATCACCGACGGCGCGTGCACGATGCCGAGCCCGTCGTCGTTGAGCACGAGCACACCGGTCGCCGCGCCATCGGTCTTGAGCAATTCGAGCGCGACGTGATTGCGCCGGATGTCCAGCCGAGCCGCGGCGTTGTCGAGCGCCCGCTGCACCTCCGCGCCGGTCGCGTCGCCACCGGCGTGGATGATCCGACGCCGCGAATGTCCGCCCTCGCGGGTGAGCGCCCACTGCCCCGGCGCCGCTTCGTCGAAACGCGCTCCGTCGTCGACCAATTCGGCGACCGCGCGATAGCCGTCGGCCACGATCGAGCGCCCCGCATCCGGATCACACAGCCCAGCTCCCGCGGCCAACGTGTCTGCGACATGCTGGTCGACCGAGTCCTCGGTGTCCGGCAGCACAACAGCGATCCCGCCCTGCGCATAGAAGGTCGCGGTATCGCTGGCCTTGCTCAGCACCACCACTTTTCGGCCGCTGCGATGCGCCGCCAACGCCGCGACGAGGCCCGCAACCCCGGTGCCGATGACAATGACGTCGGCACGCTGCTGCCAATAGCCAGCCATGGGACCTGAGCCCCCGCATCCCATTGATCTGGTCATTCGCCGCCGCCGGGCTTACCGATCTCGATCATCCGCTGCACGCTGGCGCGGGCCCGGCGGGCGATCTCGGGATCGACGTCGACCACGTCGGCGCCATCCACCAGGCAGCGCAGCAATGCGGCCGGTGTGATCATCTTCATGTACTTGCACGATGCCCGGTCGTTGACGGCGCGGAAGTCGACTTCCGGTGCGGCGCGGCGCAATTGATGCAGCATGCCGATCTCGGTGGCGACCAGCACCTGCCGGGCCCTGGTTTCGCGGGCGGCGTCGAGCATGCCGCCCGTGGACAGAATCTTGACGCGGTCTTCGGGGAACGCACCCTCACCGGCCAGGTACAAAGCCGAAGTAGCGCAACCGCATTCGGGGTGAACGTACAGCTCGGCGTCGGGATGGGCGCGGGCCTGATCGGACAGCTCGTCACCGTTGATGCCGGCGTGAACATGGCATTCGCCGGCCCACACGTGCAGGTTCTTGCGGCCGGTGATCCTTCGCACGTGGGCGCCGAGGAACTGGTCCGGGCAGAACAGCACCTCGCGGTCCTCGGGGATGGACGCCACCACCTCGACCGCGTTCGACGACGTGCAGCAGATGTCGGTCTCGGCTTTCACCGCGGCGGTCGTGTTGACGTAGGAGACCACGACGGCGCCGGGGTGCTCGGCCTTCCAGGCGCGTAGCTCGTCCGCGGTGATCGACTCGGCCAGCGAGCAGCCCGCCCGCTGGTCGGGAATCAGCACCGTCTTGTCCGGGCTGAGAATCTTGGCCGTCTCGGCCATGAAATGCACGCCGCAGAACACGATCGTATCCTCGGGTGCCTCGGCGGCGATTCGCGACAGCGCCAGCGAGTCACCGACGTGGTCTGCGACGTCCTGGATGGCCGGCAGCTGATAATTGTGCGCCAGCAGTGTGGCGCCGCGCAGGTCTGCGAGGCGGCGCACCTCGGCGGCCCATTCCTCGTCGCCGTCGACGCCGCCATAACCAGTCGGGCCGTCTGTAATTCGTGTAGCCAGATCGCCTGCGGGCATACGGTCCATAACCGTCATGGCCGCCTCCTCAATCCCGTCGGAGGTTTTCGACTTATAATCGAAAACATGCCACATCGTAGCACCGCGCACGAGGGGCTCGCCGTCGTGTTCCAGGTTCGGGGCCTTCATCCCCAGGGCGAATCCCCGAAACCCGTACTTCACGTGCTGTTATGGCAGCGTGCACTCGAGCCGGAGCGCGGCAAGTGGTCGCTGCCCGGTGGCCGGCTCGGTTACGACGAGGACTTGACCAGCTCGGTTCGCCGCCAGCTCGCCGAGAAGGTGGATCTGCGTGAACTTGCTCACCTGGAGCAACTGGCTGTGTTTTCCGACCCAAACCGGATTCCTGGCGTGCGCACCATCGCGTCGACGTTCCTCGGCCTCGTGCCCTCCCCCGCGATCCCCGAACTGCCGCCGGACACCCGCTGGCATCCGGTGAGCCAGCTGCCGCCGATGGCCTTCGATCACGGCCCGATGGTGGAACACGCCCGCATCCGGCTGGCCGCCAAGATGTCCTACACGAATATCGGATTCGCCTTGGCACCAAAGGAATTCGCGCTCTCCACGCTGCGGGACATCTACAGTGCGACGCTGGGTTATCAAGTCGATGCCACCAACCTGCAGCGCGTGCTGGAGCGTCGCAACGTCATCACCCGCACCGGCACCACCGCGCGTTCGGGACGCAGTGGTGGCCGTCCCGCCGCGCTGTACCGCTTCACCGATTCGCGATACCGGGTGACCGACGAATTCGCGGCGTTGCGCCCTCCTGGGTGAGTCGACTGGATTCTTAGTGCCCTCTTAAGTAACAATGCCCGGATGGACTTGGGCAGCGTGGCTCCAATAACTGGCGCCGAGTGGATCGGGCAACCGCAGCATGAAGCACCGCAGCGGGGCATCCGCCCACAGCTTCCCGTCGACGACCCGTTCTATGACCCACCTGCAGGTTTCCAGCATTCCCATCCGGGTACGGTGCTCCGCAGCCGCGACGTTGAGCTGGCGTTTCTCGGGCTGATCCCGCAACGCATCACGGCCACCCAGCTGCTGTACCGGACCACCGACATGCACGGCAACCCGGAAGCGGCCGCCACCACGGTCATCGTGCCTGCCGAACGTGCGCCGGAGGCCGTCACCCCGGTGGTCTCCTACCAGTGCGCGATCGACGCCGTATCGTCGCGTTGCTTCCCGTCCTATGCGCTGCGCCGACGCGCGGTGGCCCCCGGCGCGGTGGCCCAGTTCGAGTTCCTGCTGATCGCCGCGGCGCTCGCCGAAGGCTGGGCCGTGTCGGTGCCCGACCACGAGGGCCGCAGGGGGATGTGGGGCGCGCCGTATGAGCCCGGTTACCACGTTCTCGACGGGCTGCGCGCCACGCTGAACACCGAGACGCTGGGTTTGTCACCGTCGGCGCCGATCGGCCTGTGGGGCTACTCAGGCGGTGGCCTGGCGAGCGCGTGGGCCGCCGAGATGAGCGGCTCCTACGCGCCTGAGCTCAATGTCGTCGGCGCGGTGCTCGGATCGCCCGTCGGCGACCTCGGACACACCTTCCGCCGTCTCAACGGGACCTTTATGTCCGGCCTGCCCGCGCTCGTCGTCGCCGCGCTGGCCGACATCTATCCCGAGCTCAACAAGATCATCCAGGAGCACGCCACCGAAGAGGGCAAGGAGCTGCTGAAACGGCTGCACAACATGACCACGGCCGAAGCGGTCATCCGGATGGTCAAGAAGGACATGGACGACATGGTCGACGTGCCTCTTGAGCAGATCCTCGACACCCCTGAGGTCAAGCACATCTTCGACGACATCAAGCTCGGCGCGGCGGTGCCCACCGCGCCGGTGCTGATCGTCCAGGCGGTCCACGACCAGCTGATCTCCGTCGAGGACATCGACGAACTGGCCGACACGTACTCATCCGGCGGCGCCGACGTCACCTACCACCGCGACATGTTCAGCGAGCACCTGCTGCTGCACCCGCTGTCGGCGCCGATGACACTGCGCTGGCTGACCGACCGGTTCAACGGCAAGCCGCTGACCGATCACCTGATTCGGAGCAAGTGGCCGACGCTGCTGAACCCCATGACCTACGTCGGCATGGCACGGCTGGCGAAAATCGCCGCGAAGGTCATCACTGGGCGGACGGTAGAGCGCTCTCCGCTGTGACGGGCGGATCGCTCGCCGGCGGTTCTTCCACCGGAGGCCAGGCGCCCAGGTCGTCGCGTGCCGTCGACACCGCCATCAACGCATAGACCAGTGCCGCGGTCGCGGCGGGAAGCAGGATGGTCGCCGCGATCTGTAGCGGCGAATGCCCGAAGAACACCGCGGGCGCCTCGACGACGTAATGGACGCGGTGCTCCGGCGACACCGGCGCGCCCGCGATGTCGATCGCGCCGTAGCGCCAGTGCACCAGCACGGCGCCGACGCCTGCCGCGGCACCCGCGGCAGCCCCCGCACCGATGGCCAGCGCGGCCACCATCACCGGACCCCGGTGCGCGCGCCACTGCCACAACAGCACGGCCGCCACCACGGCGAGCGCGCCGAGCATGCCCACGATCAGGAATGCCGAGACGAAGAAGTGGTCGGACTCGTTGCCCAAATAGGCCTTGACCCTCTCGCCGCGCTTGGTCAGCGCAACAACGCCGTGGATCGATGGCGCGAGCCAGGCCCACAGCGCCCCGACCAGCGCGCCGGACACGGTCAGGCCCGCAACCGCGGTCACCACGGCCCGTCGGCGCGAAATACGCGGCGGGGCAACCTCATTCATCGCTGTCATTGTCTCTCGCGCACGCGCTCATCGGAAGTCCTCGAGGTCCTTGGAGTCTTGCTCACCGTGGCGGGAGCACTTCGCCGACCAGCCGTCGGGCCGCACCTGCACGATCATGCGACGGCCGCACTCGGCACAGAACCGGGGTGGCTCCAGGCCAAGTTGCGCGGCGGTCGGGACCGCCCCGCCGGCGGGCTCGCCAGTGTAGACGTTGAACTTGGCCATCACCTTGGCCTACAGGCTGGCGTTGAGCGCCTTGATCGGCATCTGCAGATCGTCGAGCAGTTCGAGATCGGCCTCGGCCGAACGGCCCAGCGTGGTCAGGTAGTTGCCGACGATCACGGCGTTGATGCCGCCGAGGATGCCCTTCTTGGCGCCGAGATCGCCCAGCGTGATCTCGCGGCCGCCGGCGAAGCGCAGCATGGTGCGCGGCAACGCGAGCCGGAAGGCGGCAACGGCCTTGAGCGCCTCTGATGCGGGGAGCACGTCGAGGTCGCCGAACGGGGTGCCGGGACGCGGGTTCAGGAAGTTCAGCGGCACCTCGTGCGGGTCCAGCTCGGCGAGGTTCGCCGCGAATTCCGCGCGCTGCTCAAGGGTTTCACCCATGCCGAGGATGCCGCCGCAGCACACCTCCATCCCCGCCTCGCGGACCATCTGCAGCGTGTCCCAGCGCTCCTCCCACGTATGGGTGGTGACGACGTTGGTGAAGAACGACCGCGCGGTTTCCAGGTTGTGGTTGTAGCGGTGCACGCCCATCTCGGACAGCCGCTCGACCTGCTCCTGGGTGAGCATGCCCAGCGAGCACGCGATCTGGATGTCGACCTCGTTGCGGATCGCCTCGATGCCCGCGGCGACCTCAGCCAGCAGCCGCTCGTCGGGTCCGCGGACGGCAGCGACGATGCAGAACTCCGTCGCTCCGGTCTTGGCGGTCTGCTTGGCGGCCTCCACCAGGCTCGGGACGTCCAGCCATGCGCTGCGCACCGGCGACGCGAAAAGCCCTGACTGCGAACAGAAGTGGCAGTCCTCCGGGCAGCCGCCGGTCTTCAGGCTGACGATGCCCTCGACCTCGACGTCGGGCCCGCACCACGCCATCCGCACCTCGTGCGCCAGCGCCAGCAGCTCGTCGAGCCGGTCGTCGGGCAGTTGCAGCACTCGCAACACCTGCTCCTGGTGGAGACCCTGTCCGCGCTCCAGCACCTGGTCACGCGCCAGCTCCAGGATGTCCGTCACCCGTGCTCCTCGCTGTTGGAGATTCGTCTGCTCTTCGCGCACGCGCTCATCGCGCCTTGAACGGTGTTCAGGTTAGGCTACCGGTGTGCAGCTCCACAAACGCGACGTGGTCGACGCGGCGACAACGCTGCTGGACTCCTACGGGATCGCCGACCTGACGATGCGACGGCTGGCCCGCGAGCTCAACGTCTCCCCCGGCGCGCTGTACTGGCATTTCGCCAACAAGCAGCAACTACTCGGCGCGGTCGCCGACCGGATCCTGGAATCGGTTGACGATGTGCCCGGCGGCTGGCGCGACCGCGTCGCGGGGATATGCGGACGACTGCGCGATGCGCTGCTGTCACACACCGACGGCGCCGAGCTGGTCTCGGCGAGCTTCGCCGCCGGACAGTCGGAGGCGATGGCGCAGACTCTGGCGCGGCTCACCGACGCCGCGGCCGACGCGGGCGTCGATCCCACCCACGCCGAGCTGGCCGCCCGCACGGTCGTCTATTACGTGCTCGGCTTCACCGCCGACGAGCAGTCACGGCTGCAGTGGGATGCCGCGGGCGCCGACTTGCCCGACGGCCAATCCGTACTTTCCGGCGATCCCAGCGCAAGGTTCGCGTTCGGGCTTCGATTGCTTGTCGACGGCATCGCCGCGCACAGCGACACGGTTGTCGGGAGTCGCGACTAACGTCGGCGACGTGATCACCGTCGAGGACGTGCGGCGCGTAACCGCCTCGTTGCCTCGTTCGTACGAGGTGGTGGTGCGCGACCACATCAAGTTCCGGGTGGGGCGCATCGTCTTCGTCGCGTTCTCGCGGGACGAGACGGTGATGGGCGTCGGCTTCCCCAAAGAGGAACGGGCGACGATCGTGGCCGCCGAGCCCGACAAGTTCATGCTGCCGCGCAAATCGGACATGAGATACAACTGGATTCACGTCCGGCTTGACGCGATCGACCTCGAGGAAGTGCGCGAGCTGGTGATCGACGCCTGGCGAATGTGCGTGCCGAAAAAGGTCGCGGCGTCACTGCATACCGTTGGTGACGACCGCGTCCAGGGCCGCGACTGACTCGGCATCACCCGAAATTTCCACCGCGCCACCACGCGTCCACGCCCACAGCGCGAGGTCACCGATGGGCGCCCGCACGGTGGCGGTCGGTTCCCCCGCCGTCGCCCGCACCGCGCGAGGCCCCTCGGTCGAATGGCCGACCTCGACCAGCCACCGCCGATCAACGTCGGTGGCCACGAACTCGACGACATCGCCAGCCTGGTAGGTCGCCCCGGCCGGCAGCCAGCCCCACATCACGTCAACCGCATGGTCGACGGCACCGCCGGCCACATCGGAGCCGATCGGGCTGACGGGCAGTGCGGCAGTCAGTTCGGCGTCGACGCGGTGCATCGTCGCCTCGTGAATCTGCATCCGGCGCGTGAATCCGACCGTCTGTTCCGGCGGCCACCACGACCAACGCGGCTCGGCATCGTCGAGGCGGTCGAGTTGCTCCAGCAGGGCTGTCGTGGCCTGCACGCGCAGTGCGAGCAGATCGGCCGTGTTGTCGGGACGCACTGGCGCGGCCCGTTCGACAGCCGCGACGTCAGCGTCGGTGCGGACATCCCGCGCCAGGACGCCTGCCCAGAAATGGTGGACCACGACCAGATGCCACAGCAGGGTCGGACGCGCTCCATTCCGGGCAGGTTGGGCAGCGGGCGCCCGGGGCGGTGGCGGCCAGCACATCGGCGAAGCGCTGCGCCTCGGCGCGCATGATCGCGGTCGGATCCATGGCGCAAGGATCTCAGCTGATCGGATACTCGCGCTTGGCGTTTCCGTCCCAGCGCCGCAATCCGACGACGCGGCCGACGATCTCCGGAGGCTTTCCTGCGATCCGCAGTGCCCGGCCCAGCTGGGCAGGCACGACGCGGCGGGCCAGCGTGACGTGGGCGGTCCACTGGCCAGGCAAGGCATTCGGCATCGGACCGGGCGACAGATGCGGCAGGCACATGCGGTGCACCTCGGCGTGCACGTCGAGCAGCTCCGCCGTCGGGACCACAAGCCGCGCGAGCACCACCTTCGCCCGACCGAAGAACAGCGGCGCGCCGATCCGACACGGAAAAGGGAACCGCGCCCCCAATGTCCTCAGCAGCCCATCCACCTGGGGATCGATCCGCTCGGCGACCGTCAGCGTCGCGTGTGGCCGGCTGGCGGGCGCCTGGCTCGGGATCCCGGCCTCGCGTAGCTCATCCCAGATGTGCCGGACCGCTGCCTCGGTGTCCGGGTCGAAGACCAGCTCGACGGAGTGAACCATCGCTACACCAGGCTCGTGACCCACTGCGCGTCGAACGCCGACGCGCTCATCGACTCGAACTCGGCGGCGCTCATCGCCCCCGCGCCCGCGGGCAGCACCGCACGCACCGCGGCCAACTCGCTCAGCGCGTCGCGATTGCCGGCCTCGGCCGCACCCGGTTCGCGAGGCCAAGCCCCGATCACCAGTCCTGCGCATGGAATCCCTTGGGCAGCAAGCGCTTCCAGTGTGAGAGCGGTGTGGTTCAACGTGCCCAGCCCCGGCGAAACGACGACCAACACCGGAGCGGCGAGATCTCGTGCGAGGTCGCGCAGCGTCACCCCGTCTGCACCCAGTTCGACCAGCAACCCACCCGCGCCCTCCACCAGGGTCAGCTTCGCGTCGACCGATGAGACCGACGCCACCAGCTCGTCGCGCGTCGGAAGCGCCATACCGGCGCGCTCGGCGGCCGCGGCGGGTGCCAGCGGTTCGGGATAGCGCCATGTGCCATGCAGGGCGCCGACCCCGGACAGCCGCGCAACATCGGCGAGGTCGTCGTCGCGGGGGCTGCCGGTCTGCACGGGTTTGCACACTGCGACGTCGACGCCGGCCAGTCGCGCATGGCAGGCGAGCGCCGCAGTGGCCACCGTCTTGCCGACGCCGGTGTCGGTGCCCGTGACGACCAGAATGCTCACGGGCGCGGAGCGAGCACTTCGGTGAGAACCTCTCGGGCCACGGCCATTTCGTCGTCCGCCAGTGACGCCCGCGCCGTGAGCCGCAGCCGCGACGTGCCGGCCGGGACCGTCGGTGGACGGAAGCAGCCGACACGCACGCCGCGATCCAGACACGCCACGGCCGCCTCGAAAGCCACCTCCGGCTCGCCGAGGATGACCGACACCACCGCCGAATCCGGGAGCTGAGAAACGCCGCACATCTCGGCAAGCGCCGACGCATGATCCAGCACGGCCTGCGCGCGCCACGGCTCGTCGACGAGCACCCGCAGCGCGGCCCAGGCGGCGCCGACCGCGGCAGGGGCCAGCCCGGTGTCGAAGATGAACGGCCGCGCGGCATCAATGAGATGCGCACGCACCGCCGCGGGCCCGAGCACCACACCGCCCTGGCTGCCCAGCGCCTTGGACAGCGTCGTCGTCATCACCACGTCGGCCGCGCCCGCCAGGCCGACCTCGTGCAGCAGCCCGCGTCCGCCACTGCCGCGCACACCGAGGCCGTGCGCCTCGTCGACGATCAGCAGTGCGCCATGCCGTCGGCACAGGTCGTGCAGCGCCCGCAGCGGCGCGAGCACCCCGTCGGCGGAGAACACCGAGTCGGTCACCACGACGGCACGCTCTTCGTTGCGCGCAGACAGCGCGGCCTCGACGGCGGAGATGTCGCGGTGCGGTGTCACGACAACGCGGGCGCGCGAGAGCCGGCAGGCGTCGAC
>JAVRPG010000253.1:0-7050 GCA_032162325.1 Mycobacterium sp.
GCAAGTGGCGTAACCACATGCGCAAGATGCTGATCCTCTTCAAGGGCACCGAGCCGAGTACCAGTCCCTGGTGCACGTGGGTCAACGACCCCTTCGAACCCGAAGAACTCCCGCCCGACTGGAAACCGCCACCCCCACCGCCGCAACAACTCGACGACGAGCCACCGTTCTGACCCACTCCAATCAAACGCGGGTCGCGGCCTCCTAACCTGGCACCTTGGCCAGGATGTTCGTCATCACGATGTCGGGCACCGAACCGGGAAACGCGCACGACGTGACCTCCACCAGGACGACATTCTTCACGCGGTAGTCGCGCCCGCAGCCGCTGCCGGGACGCATCTGCACCGAGTCCGGCGTCGCGCTCCACTCACCGACGAACATCGGCCCCAACGTCGTGGCACCGCAGCCGTCGACGAGGGCGACCAAGCCGTCGAATGCGCGGCGCGCAGTCGCGGGGTCGCGGTAGGCCGCCGCGCCCTCGGAGATCAGACCGCCGCGGGGTGGATTCTGAAACATCGTTTTGTGAAACTCCTCGACGTCGTGGCCGAAGGTCTGGGTCTCTTCGAAGATCCATTGGCATTGCAGTGGAGCGGTTTTCGCGAGTTGATCGATGTCGACCGGGATCTTTCCGTCCATGCTCGGGATGATCGTCAGGTCATCGCCCGCCCCAGTGATCGCCCGCATCTGCGACTGGTCGAGCATCAGCATCTCGACGTCGACCGGTGACTGGGATTCATCGTCGAGGCCGGGAGCCGACCGCAGTGCGCGGCCGCCCACCGAATGTGAGCATCCTGCCGCCACGATGACCGCAACGCACCAGACCGCGATCGATCTGGCTGATACGGGCATGACATCATCACCTTTCCGGCTCGAGACTAACCGGATCGAATACTGTTCAACGAGTGAGTGTTTTCGCCGCAGCGACCGGCATCGGGTCCTGGCCTGGGTCGTCGCCGCGCGACGCCGCCGAGATCGTGATCGGCGAACTGCACACGCTTCCTCATCTCGTCGAATTGCCGGCCCGCGGCGTCGGGGCCGACATGATCGGCCGGGCCGGGGCGCTGCTGGTCGACATCGGCATCGACACCGTGCCCCGCGGGTATCGCATCGCTGCAGGCCGCAGCGCCGTCGTCCGTCGGGCCGCCAGCCTGCTCGACGAGGACATCGACGCACTCGAAGAGGCGTGGGAGAAGGCCGGCCTGCGCGGCGGGACGCGCACGGTGAAGGTGCAAGCACCGGGTCCAATCACGCTGGCCGCACAGCTCGAGCTGCCCGGCGGCCACCGCGCGATCACCGACCTCGGCGCGGTGCGCGACCTGGCCGGGTCGCTGGCCGAGGGGGTGGCCGCCCACCGCGCGCAGCTGGCGAGGCGTCTCGACACTCCGGTGGTGGTGCAGTTCGACGAACCGTCGCTGCCTGCCGCACTCGAGGGCAGGCTGACCGGGGTGACCAGCTTCACGCCGGTGCACCCGGTCGACGAGTCGGTCGCGATCGGTCTGGTGGACGACTGCCTTGCCCGTGTCGGATGCGAGGTGGCAGTGCACAGCTGCGCAGCCGGTTTGCCGTGGAGGGCCTTGCAGCGCAGCGGCATTCACGCGGTGTCGGTTGACGTGTCCACGCTGACCGCAGCCGACCTCGACGGGGTGGGGGACTTCGTCGACTCCGGCCGCACCGTGATGCTGGGCGTGGTTTCGTCCACCGCGCCGACTGTGCGGCCCTCGGCCGAAGAGATCGCCAAGGCCGCGGTCGCCGTGACCGACCGGCTCGGCTTTCCGCGCGCTGTGCTGCGTGAGCGGATCGGCATTACGCCGGCATGTGGGTTGGCGGGAGCCACGCCGCAGTGGGCTCGCACCGCCATCGAGTTGGCGCAGAAGGCAGCCGACGCGTTCGCAGAAGACCCCGACGCGATCTAGGCAAATGAGCAACTAAAAGATTGCGCTTTGGGCCCGGCGACGACTAAGGTGATTAGCAACCAGGAGGTTGCATATGGGTAAGGATCGGATCGAAAAAGAAGTCGTGTTACGGGCTCCGCTGGAGCGAGTTTGGCGGGCGATCAGCGACGCCGACGAGTTCGGTCGGTGGTTCGGGGTCCGCTTCGACGGGCCGTTCGTCGCCGGGACGTCGCTGACCGGCGTGATCACTCCGACGACGGTCGACGAGGACGTCGCACGGGCTCAGGAACCGCACGCGGGCAAGTCGGACACGTGGCAGATCGTCGCGGTCGAGCCCCAGCGGCGGCTGGCATTCCGGTGGCACCCCTACGCGGTCGAGTCGGGCACCGACTACTCGCAGGAGCCGACCACATTGGTGGAGTTCACCCTCGCCGAGACCAACGACGGTGTGCTGCTGCGCATCGTCGAATCCGGGTTCGACAAGATTCCGTCCGACCGCCGGGCGTCGGCGTTCGAGGCCAACAGCGAGGGCTGGGCCGCGCAGACCGAACTGGTGCGCAAATACCTGGCGCTCAGCGAGAAGGTGTGAGCACGTCCGCGGCCGCCGTCGCCAAGGCGCAGGTGTTCGACGCGCTCGGCGATCCGAATCGTCTGCGCATCGTCACGCGGTTGTGCGACGGCGGGCCGTGCTCGACCGCACAAGTCACGCAGGTGATCCCGGTGAGCCGCCAGGCGGCGACCAAACATCTGCTGTTGTTGGAGGCGGTGGGCCTGGTGAGCAGTCAACGTCAGGGCAGGGAACGAATCTGGCGAATCGAACCGGAACCGTTCACCGACGCGAGCGATTACCTGACCGCGCTATCTTTGCGCTGGGACGAGGCGATTGATCGGTTGCGTGCCTATGTTGAGGACGCCTAGAACGGCTACCGTAAATTTGCATGCATTCCTCAAACCTGTGGCTCGACGCGCACCGGCATGCGAGAATGCTGTCCGCACGCCGTCTGGATGTCTTTGCCGCTCGCAGGAGAGGAACTGTGGCCCAAGCGAACCTCCGCCTCGCGGCAGGTATAGGTATCGTTGCCGCGTTTTTGCTGGCAGGAGGGCCTAGTGCGGCTGTGGCTATCGCCGAGCCGGGTGGTTCGCACTCCGGTCACTCGGGTGACCGCGACCGTTCAGGCGGCGGCTCGGACTGGGGCGACGCCAACATCGCCAACGGCACCACCGGTGGTCAGAAGGCCAGCACCGGCGACGGGCCGCGGACGAGAGTCGGATCGGGTCGCGATGTGGGCACTTCCGATGAGCGGTCCGGCGCCGATTACAGCCCTGACCGTCCAGGGTCGTTGAATCCGCCGAAGGTGACGTTCGGCGACGGGCGGACGCCGGGCGTGCAGGACGACGCTCCCGAACCGCGCTGGCGGGGCGGTGCTCCCGAGCCCGCACCACCGCCACCACCGCCAACCGCGGTGGTCGACATCTTGCCGGCGCCGCGCACCGATCGCACCCCCAAACCACCCATCATCCGGCAGCTCGTCGTGGCGCCGGCCGCCGGAGTGAGCGACCCGCTGTTCGGTCTGGCCGGGTTGCTTCTGATTCCCGTCGCCGGCGCCATCCTCGGATACCGGCATGCGCGCGCGGCGCAGGCGGCTGCGGAACTAGGACGGCACCCGTAGGTCCTTGCGCAGGATCTTGCCCGACGCGGATTTCGGGATCGCGTCGATGAATGCGACCTGACGAACCTTCTTGTACGGTGCGACCTGGCCCGCGACGAACTCGATCACCTCGTCCTCCGTCAGGTCGGCGCCAGATTGCTTGACCACGAAGGCTTTTGGCACTTCCTCGCCTTCGGCGTCATTGACACCGATGACGGCGGCGTCGGCGATCGACGGGTGGCTCAGCAGCACCGCCTCGAGTTCGGCGGGCGGCACCTGGTAGCCCTTGTACTTGATCAGTTCCTTTAGCCGGTCAACGATGTACACACAGCCGCAGGAGTCGACCTGCGCCAAATCGCCTGTGTGCAGCCAGCCGTCGTCGTCGATGGTCTCCGCGGTGGCCTGTTCGTTGCCGAGGTAACCGGCCATCACGTTGGGGCCCTTGAACCACAATTCTCCGGTCTCGCTGAGACCGTCTGCGGGAACGTCGATTTCATCGCCGGTGTCGGGATGGATCAGCTTGGAAGCGGCGTTGGACACGGTCCACCCGACCGAGCTCAGCGGAGCGATGGTTCCCATGTTCTGCTGGCCGCCGTCGAACGGGGTGATGTGGCTGACGGGGCTCAGCTCGCTCATCCCGTAGCCCTGCACCACCCGGCAACCCAACCGCTTGGCGACGGCGTGGCCGAGGTCGGCATCCAGCGGGGCGGCGCCCGACATGACGGTGTTCAGCGAGGACAGGTCGTACTCGTCGATCAGCGGGTGCTTGGCCAGCGCGACGGCGACCGGCGGCGCGATGAATGCGATTGTGCACCTGTGGTTCTGGATGTTGGCCAGGAACTCGCCGAGGTCGAAGCTCGGCATGACCACCAGCCGGGCGCGCGCGTGCAGGGCGGCGTTGAGCAGCACCGTCATTCCGTAGATGTGGAAGAACGGCAGCACGGCGAGGACCACGTCTTCGGCGACCATCCCGTGTAGTGGCCGGATCTGCGCGACGTTGGCCACCAGGTTGCGGTGCGTCAGCATCACGCCCTTGGGGTTGGCGGTGGTTCCGGAGCTGTACGGCAGCGCCGCGAGATGTGACGACGGAGCGAAGCTCACCTGCGGTGCGGGCTGTCCGTTCGCCATCAGCTCAGCGGCGTTGGGGTGTCCCGTCGCGTCCTGCCCCTCGCCGTCGAGCACGATCAGGTCTGCATCGGCCAACCCGACAGCGGCCGCGGCCTCTTTGGCCTGGGCGAGCAGCGGTGTGACGGTGACCAGCATCTTGGCCTTCGAGTCGGTCAGCTGCTTGGCGATGTCCTTTGCGGTGAACAGCGCGTTGATGGTGGTGGCCGTCGCGCCCGACCGCAGGATGCCGTGGAACGCGACCGCGAAGCCCGAACTGTTCGGCGACAGGAGGCCGACGACATCGCCCACACCGATGCCGCGGCCGGCCAGCGCCCCGGCGAATGCGTCGATGAGCCCGATCATCTCGCGGTAGGTGGTCTGCCTGCCGGACTTCGCGTCGACCAGGGCGACTCGGTCGAGGTCGGCGTCGTCGATGTCGGCGAACAGGAAGTCGTAGACGCTCGTGGATGGGATCTCGACCTCGGGGAAGGGACTCGCGAAACTCATAACGCCTCCGATCGAATCACGGGCCTGCTGCTTACCGGGTCAAACTTCGTCGAGCTGCTTGATGAGCTTCTTCGATGCGATCAACCGGAACGACGCGTCGATCAGCTCCCGCACCTCGGCCCAGTCCACCTTCTTGCGCGCGGTGAAGTCCAGCCCGAGCCAGCCGAAGGGGCCCATGTAGGCAGGGAAGAAGATGCGAGTGTCTTGTTCGAGCGCCTTGCGGTCGCTCTCGTCGACCTTGACCAGGATCGAGTAGGGGTAGGAGATGTACTCGCCCTTGATGTCCGTCTTGGCGTTGCCGCCGTACATCACGAACATCTTCGGCGCGCAGAACACGGGCCTGCCCCAAGAGATCTTTTCGAATGCCTCGGGGAAGCCCAGGCAGATCTTGCGCACTTGCGCCAGCCCGAGGTCGTCGTCGCGGAACATGAGCGGGTGCGGCATGGTGTCAGGCTAAGAGTTGACCCGTTATGAGTCATGCAATCCCCCTAACAGCTTTTGGCTTGTTCTCGGCTGGTCCCGTGACGTCCGGGCGTGAGCTCGGTCTGTTCGGGGGTAGGCCGAATGGCGAGTGCGTCGCTCAGCAGAGGCCATCAGATGGTGGCTGCCGGCCCTGGCCAGACCAGCAGGTTGATCCTGCCGGTGGCTGGTGCCGGTTGACTGAGCCCTCCCCTCTTGCTGGGAGGCCAACCCCGCCCCGCAGGGCGTGGGCAAGTTCGTGCAATGAACCGCATCGCAGCCGGGCGCCGGGATCGGCACCTTCAACACCAGCCGCCCCGCGGCGGCCCGGCGGTTGATGGCCACGAAGGTCATGGCCAGATACAACCACCGACCATTGACATCAACCTCCGCTCGCCAAAGGCGCTGCTAGACACCAGCGGGCTGAGCGGACAGTTCGCGACACTGTTCGCCCGTGCACGGCGGCGGCTCCGGCCAACCACCAGCGCGTCAGGACGCGCCAACCGTTAAGGGTCAACTCCTAGCGGCTGGCGTTTCCGTGTCGGGTCACTCCGTTAGCCTGCGAGGGTGAGCCCGAAGAAGCCGGAAACTGCGCTCGCTGAACAGGCCGAGGAGGCCCCGGACGCCGACCTGCGTCGCCGGTGGCAAGAACTCGCCGACGAGGTGCGCGAACACCAGTTCCGCTACTACGTGCGGGACGCGCCGATCATCTCCGACGCCGAGTTCGACAAGCTGCTTCGCGAGCTGCAGGCACTCGAAGACGAGCACCCCGAGCTGCGCACCCCTGACTCGCCGACGCAGCTGGTCGGCGGCGCCGGTTTCGCCACCGACTTCACTTCCGCCGAACACCTCGAGCGGATGCTGAGCCTGGACAACGTGTTCACACCGGACGAACTCGCCGCGTGGGCCGCCCGGATCAAGGGTGAGATCGGAGACGACGCGCAGTACCTGTGCGAGCTGAAGATCGACGGCGTGGCGCTGGCGCTGGTGTATCGCGACGGCCGGCTCGTGCGCGCGGCCACCCGCGGCGACGGCCGCACCGGCGAGGACGTCACGCTGAACGCCCGCACCATCGACGAGATCCCCGTGAAGCTCACCGCGTCCAAGGAGTTTCCGGTGCCGCGAGTGCTCGAGGTGCGTGGTGAGGTGTTCTTCCGGGTCGCCGACTTCGAGGAGCTCAACGCAGGCCTGGTCGCCGAGGGCAAGCCGCCGTTCGCGAATCCGCGCAACAGCGCGGCGGGCTCGCTGCGGCAGAAGAACCCGGCCGTGACCGCCCGCCGTCAGCTGCGGATGATCTGCCACGGCCTCGGCCACGCCGAAGGCTTCAGCCCCAAGACGCTGCACGACGCCTACCGCGCCCTCAAGGCGTGGGGTCTGCCGGTGTCCGAACACACCGCCCAGGTGAAGGGCATGGACGCGGTGACCGAACGCATCGC
>JAVRPG010000254.1:0-2508 GCA_032162325.1 Mycobacterium sp.
TCGGGTATCTGCACCGGCAGCGCCGCATCACCTGGCTGAACAACCTCGCGGAGTGGGCAGGCCGCAGATTCAAGCGGCCACCGTGGGTCGCACTTCCCATCGCACTGTTCATTACGACGATCATCAGCGCGTTGTTCGGCTTCATCTGGGACGTCAGCCTGCACATCGGCAATGGCCGCGATCCCGGGCCGCTGGCGAATCCGGCCCACTACTTCATCCTGTTCGGCTTGTTCCTGCTCTTCATCGCCGGATGCCTGGCCTGCGTCCTGCCCTACGACAAGCCCGGTCCGGCCGCGGTGCGCATCACCCGCAATTGGTATGCACCCGTGGGTGGCTTGTTGATGGCCGGCTGCGGGTTGTACGCGCTGACCGGCTTCCCGCTCGACGACATCTGGCACCGCATCTTCGGTCAGGACGTGACGCTGTGGGGCCCCACCCACCTGATGATGATTGGCGGAGCCGGGTTTTCGACGTTGTCGGCGCTGTACCTTGACCATGAGGGGCGCCGTGCGGTAGGTGAGGATGCGCCACGCGACGGCATCGGCCTGAAGTCCATCCAGTACCTGGCGTTCGGCGGAATCGTCATCGGCATGTCGGTGTTCCAGGTCGAGTTCGACTTCGGCGTGCCGCAGTTCCGGCTGGTGTTCCAGCCGATGTTGATCGCGGCCGCGGGCGCGTTCGGTTTGGTTGCCGCACGGATGATGATGGGTCGCGGAGCCGCGGTAATCGCCGCGTTGTTCGCCCTCGCGCTGCGTGGCCTGGTGGCGCTGATTGTCGGTCCTGTCTTCGGCGCGCCGATCAATTGGTTTGCGCTCTATCTCGGAATCGCGATCGTCATCGAGGTGCTGGCCCTGACACCATTGTTCAAGCGGCCCATAGTGTTCGGGTTGGTCAGCGGCCTTGGGGCCGCGACCGTCGGATTGTGGCTGGAGTCGCTCTGGATCGGCGCGGTGTACCACTACGGCTGGCCGACGAGCATGTGGGGCGAGGCGCTTGCCATGGCGGTGCCGGTTGCCGTCCTCACCGGTGGTTGTGGAGCACTCGTCGGCATCGTGCTGACCGGTCAACGGCTGCCGCGGCGCGCCGTCGGTATCGGCATGGTGGTGCTGGCCGTGCTCGCGATCGGTGGCGCAACGGCGAGCGGTCTGCGCTACTCCGTGCCCGAACATGCCAGTGCCACAATGACTTTGACGGACCTACCGAGCGACACCGGTAACCGCATGGTCTCGGTCGACATCCAGATCACCCCGGCCAACCTTGTCAGTGAAGACCCCGAGTGGGTGTCGATTCTCGCGTGGCAGGGCGGTTTGGCGAACGACCGCGGATTGGTCATCGACAATCTCGAGCGGCTCGGCCCCGGCCACTACCACTCGACACAGCCCATCCCTGTGTGGGGAACGTGGAAGACGCTTCTGCGCATGCACGACGGCAAGATGCTGACCGCCGTGCCGATCTACCTTGCCGCCGACCCCGGCATCGGCGCCAGGGAGGTTCCCGCGCTCGATTCGACGACCCGGCCGTTCGTCCAGGAGACCACTATCCTGCAGCGCGAACGCAATCCCGACACTCCAGAGGTGCTGTGGACCATCGGTGGCCTCGTGGTGCTGGCGTGCACGATGATTCTCATCGGTGCGCTCACGTGGGGTGCAGGCAGGCTCAACAACCGCGAACCCACGGCGAGTGACATTGCGCCAAGACCCACGGTGCAGGCGTGATGGGCGACGCCCACATCGAGATCCTCGCCCATCACGGGCTGCTCCTCGCGATACCCGCGTTCGCGCCCGCCGTCGCGGTAGCCGGTGTGGTGATCTACGTCGCGCTGCGGGACCGCCGTCGCAAGAGCGACGCACCTCGAGGTGAGATCTCAGGCTCGCCCCGCCAAGATGATTCACCGTGACAACTTCCAGGACTCTTCTGATTTCGACGGCCGCTGCGCTGATCACCGCTGGATGCGGCGGATCGACCAGCTCTGATAGCGCGCCGGGCAGCGCCTCGAGCAGCCAGCCCTCAACCGTCAGCCCATCGGACATGTCGAACGAGCAGGCGCCCCCGACCCGGCTCGTCATCGAGGTCGACATCAAGGGCGGCAACGTCACCCCCACCAACGAACAGCTGCAAGCGGGCCTCAAGGAGCAGATCGTCGTTCGCGTCAACAGCGACGCCGCCGACGAGTTGCACGTGCACTCCACACCCGAGCACAGCTTCAACATCGAGGCCAAGCCGATGCAGTCCTTCCAGTTCACCGTCGACGTGCCCGGCAAGGTGGACGTCGAGCTGCACAAGCTGAACAAGACCATCGCGACCATCCAGGTGCAGTGATCATCGATCGGTCCGTCGCTGTACTGGCCCACGGCCTTGGCGGCTCGACCGACTTGCCGATTCCCTTCACCTATGCGCTCATCGGCGCGGCATGGGCGTTGACGTTCACCTTCGCGGTCGTCGCGCTCGCGTGGCGGCGTCCGCGGTTCGATCCCGACAAGCCGGGCCGTGCGCTGCCACGGTGGGTCA
>JAVRPG010000255.1:0-2690 GCA_032162325.1 Mycobacterium sp.
TCACAGAGGCCGACTACTGCTTCGTCTGCGACCCGTGGTGGAGTCCGGCCGCCGAGGCCCAGGCCGTCGACAGGGCCCACCGGATCGGCCAGACGCGCCCTGTCACCGTCTACCGGCTGGTGTCCCAGAACGCCATCGAGGAGCGGGTTGTGGCCCTGCAGGAGCGCAAGCTCGAACTGTTCACCGCGGTGGTCGATGAGGGCGAGGTACTGGGGTCAGCCATCACCGCGTCGGACATCCGCGCACTTCTTGGGTAAACGGGGTCCGGCGGCACACGGCGAGGTGTCGGGTGTAAGTGTGGTCGTCGCGGCCCCGCCAAGGCGCAACGCCTATTTGGGTGGCTCGGCCGGCGTCCACGCCTGCGGCAGGCCCGGACTCCCCGGGAACAGGAAGTCGACGAAAGCCTGTGCGGTGGGCTGTGGCTCGTGGTTGGCGAGGCCGGGGCGCTCATTGGCCTCGATGAACACGTAGTCGGTCCCCGTCGCGTCGGGAACGAGAAGGTCGATTCCCGTCACCGGGATGCCGATCGCGTCGGCCGCCGTCACCGCCACCGAGCACAACTCGGGGTTGACCTCGGCGGTGACGTCGTGGATGGTGCCGCCCTGATGCAGGTTCGCAGTCCGACGAACTCGGAGTCTCATACCTACCTGAAGCACATCGTCGAACGACCAGCCGGCCTCCCTGACGGTGGCTTCGGTGACATCGTCGACAGGAATCCGGGACTCACCACCGGTCGCCGCGGCGAGGCGGCGACTCTGGGCGTCGATCAGCTCACGCACGGTGTGATGCCCGGTGCCGATGACTTCCGCGGGCCTTCGCAGCGCGGCGGCCACCACCTTGTGGTCGATCACGACCAGCCGGAGGTCGTCGCCCGCCGCGCGCTGCTCGATCAGGACATCAGGGTGTTGCTCACGGGCCCGGGCCAGCGCCGCATCGAGTTCGTCGGGATTGTCGACGCCGACCGTGATGCCCTTGCCCTGCTCGCCGCGGGTCGGCTTGACCACAACGTCGCCCACCTCGTCGAGGAACGCGTAGTTCTCCTCGTCGAAGGTGGCCAGCCGCCCTCTGGCGACGACGATTCCGGCCTCGGCGACAATGCGACGGGTCAATCGCTTGTCGTCGCATCGGCTCATCGCCACCGCGGATGTGTACTCCGACAAGGACTCTCGGGTGACGACACTGCGCCCGCCGTGTGACAGCCGCATCTCACCCGCTTCGGCGTCGAGCACCTCCACCCAGATGCCGCGGCGCATAGCTTCGTCGGCGATGATGCGCGCGTACGGATTGAGGTCGTCGACCGTCTCCGGTGGGTGCGTGAACAGCGGTTCGTTGATCGCGTTCTTGCGTTTGACCGCCATCACCGGCACACGCGCGAACCCCAGCTTCTCGTACAGCGCGATCGCGGCGGCGTTGTCGTGAGCCACCGACAAATCCATGTAGGCGCGGTCGCGGCTGCGATAGATCGCGGCGAGCGCGCGCGTCAACGCCGCACCGATGCCCGGCAGACTCGACGACGGGTCGACGGCCAGGGTCCACAGGCTCGAGCCGGCCTCCGGGTCGGAGAACAACCGCACGTGATCCACGCCGGCCACGGTGCCAACGACGGTGCCGTCGTCGTCGCGAACCGCGACGAGGTAGTCGACGGGGTCACGGTGCAGATGGTTGTCCCAGATGACGTCGACGGGGGCAGACACCATCCCGCAGCGCACGTACATCCGGTTCATCGCGTCGGCGTCCTCGGGGCTCTGCAGCGTACGCACCGTGAACCCGGTCGGCGAGGAGTCCGGTTCATCGTCGGAGAACCTCAGCCGGTAGGTGTGGCTGGGATCGATGAACAGTTCGGCAGGCGCCCTGGCGACCAGGACGTGGGGCTCGCGGGCGTAGATGCAGATGTCGCGTCGGCCCTGACCCTCCTGCCGCAGTACCTCGGCCAGCTTGCCAGGGTCGGCGAAGGTCTGTCCGAAAACCAGCCTGCCCCAACCAAGTTCGAGTACCACATCGTCGGCCATGGCGTCGACCATGTGCTGCGGCGACGCGTCGTGCAGGCCGAGCGTAATGGCCTCGGGATGATCGCTGTCGGGGTCGAGGGCGGTCATGCCGCGACCCCGTTGATCCCGTGCTTTTGCAACCACAATTCCAGCAGGGCGATCTGCCAGAGTTCGTTGCCGCGCAGCGGGGTGAGCCGACCGTTGGGGTCGGCGAGCAGCCTGTCGACCGCCTCCGGCCGGAACAGGCCGCGCTCCTTGGCGGCGGGCGCATACAGCGCGTCACGCACGAGGTCCAGGTATGGGCCTTCCAGGTGGGTCAGCGCGGGCACCGGGAAGTAGCCCTTAGGGCGGTCGATGACATCTGCCGGGATCACCCTGCGTGCGGCCTCCTTGAGCACCCCCTTGCCCTGATGGGCGGTCTTCAGCTCGGGCGGGCAGGTGGCGGCCAGCTCGACCAGGTCGTGGTCGAGGAACGGCACCCGGCCCTCAAGGCCCCACGCCATGGTCATGTTGTCGACGCGCTTGACCGGGTCGTCCACCAGCATCACGGTGGTGTCGAGCCGCAGCGCTCGGTCGACGCCGGTTGCGGCGCCTGCGTGGGCGAAGTGCTCGGTGACGAACCGTTCGCTGGGGTCGTCTGCGGTGGCCAGCGCGGGGGAGACGAGCGCCTCGTAGGCGGACTGGTTGCGGTCGAAGAAGGCC
>JAVRPG010000256.1:0-15553 GCA_032162325.1 Mycobacterium sp.
GAACACGCCGGCAACGTCAAACGCTGGCGCGACGGGCAGATGGCGCTGCGCTGGTGCGCAGCCGGGATGATCGAGGCCGGCAAGCAATTCCGCCGCGTCAACGGCCACCTGCACCTACCGACACTCCCTGCCGCACTCGAACGCGAGACTGCCAAATCTGTCGGACCCGTCGTGCACAATGACGAGGTGAGCGCAGCCTGATGCTCACCGGACCGCCACCGAAGTTCAACGGAACTCGGGACATCCTCCTGTTCGAACTGCAGAAGGCTTAGTCCTTTTACGCCGGAGCTAACAGCCCCGCGCCCGCGCTGTCAGTTTATGGATAATGACGATTATGCATGAACTGTACCGTAAGCTTGTTGTGGGACAGCATGTTTGACGTCCAGCCCAGCGGGGTGAGCTCCTATTTCCGGTAACGCTGCGCACGAAAGACCCTGTCATACGAACCGACGATAAGCCGGGTGTATTGTCTGAGTCGTTAATAGAGGCTGAGGAGGACGGTATGGCTGAGCGGGTCATTCGTCAAATCATTGACGACATCGACAAATCAGAAATCGCCGAAGGCGAAGGCGAACGTATCGAGTTCACTTTCCGCGGCGTTGCCTATCAGCTCGATCTGAGCAACGCCAACGTCGCGAAGCTGGAAAAGGCATTGGCACCCTATATCGACGCGGCGACAAGCGCTTCGTCCGGTATCGAAGGCTCGACAAGCGCTGCCGCCGAAAGACCATCACCACGGCGCAGGCGCGCGGCTAAGAAGACGGCGAAGCGCAACCGGCGCCCCATCGCTCGGTCCGGCAAAGAGCAGCTAGCAGCGATCAGGGCTTGGGCGAGCGAGAACGGCTACCCGGTGAGCGCCCGCGGGCGGATCCCCGCCGGTGTCGTCGAGGCGTATCAGACGGCAAACCCGCGATAAGCCGCGCCCGCTGGTGCTGGACATCCGGTCCAAGCTTTGACCGCTGAACGTCTCTTCTCCTCGGGCAAGGGTGGTGCTAAAGCGCTGCAGCCCACCGGTCATGGTGGCCGTTCATTCGGCTGAATATCGCTGTCGTCCGAACGGTTTACACGCCGATGACACCCTTTCATGGCAGCGAAGTGGACACTTAGGCTTAGACAGCGGGTTTCGTTTCCTCCAGTGTGAATGCTGGTTGCGAAGATGAACGCACTAACTCCTAGCCATCGCTCCCGGTCGGTGGCACACATGGCGTACCGCTTGGAGGAGATAAAGGCAGGACAGTAGGCAATATCGCTTTTAGTCATCGCGGGGTAACCAATGGAGCGAGCTCTTAACAAGCAAGGTGTCCGAAGAGAGTTCACCAATTCGAATTTCGATGTTCCTCGTTATACAGCGGAGGTGAGATGCGAGAAGTATTGGGCCACTTCCTAAAATTGAAATCGAGTGGTGAAGGCGTTCCCGACGCGTCATCTCAGTCTCGAAGAGATGCACCGCGTCGACGCAGCGTTGCGGATCGTGCCGGAGTCACTCTCATATTTTCCCGGATTAGCGCTCGAATCGGACAGCTCTCACGTTGTCCCGGATTACTCTCACCTTTTCCCGGATCGGACAGCGGCCCTTGCCTGCAGGCGTGGACCGCCCTACTGTGATCCGAAGCGAACAAAGTGTTCGTTGAGACCGAACTCACGATCTGTGGTCACGAATGGGCGTTCACCGATGGCGTTGGAGGGTCGGGATGCGGGCGCGGCCTCGCCTTCCGCAGAGATACCGATGGGTGCGCGCATCCGCGAGTTCCGGCTGGCACGCAAGCTCAGTTTGCGCGAGCTTGCTAGCCGGGCCCGTACATCACCGGGTTTCCTCAGCCAGTTGGAGCGAGGACAGGTCAACGCGAGCGTCGGTACGCTGCGCCGCCTGTCCGAAGAGCTCGGGGTCACACTGCCTGACCTCTTCACCGATCATCACGCACATGGCGCACGCATACTCAGGAGGTCAGAGCGGCCAGAGATTCACGTCTCAGACCTCAGTGCCAAGTACCTGCTCTCGCAGAAACCGTTGCAAAATATCGAGGTTTACACCGCCGAATTCGCGCCCGGCGGTTCCGCAGGCGATGCCTACGTCCACGGCAACGCGCAAGAGATGGTCATCGTCGTCAGCGGCCGCTTGGTACTCGAACTCGACGGGAAGAGGCATCATCTCGACACCGGGGACAGCGCGGAGTACCGCAGCTCGGCGCCGCACACCGTATACAACATCAGCGACGCTCCAGGCGAGGTGATCTGGATCGTTAGTCCCCCAACCACTTGAAGACCCGAGGCTGGGGTTCGAACTTCGTCATCGTCCGGGCTCGGCGCGACCAACGTGCCGCACCGCCACCTGAAAGGACCGCTCATGCTCACACCACTGCACGCCTGGCGTGCGCCCAAGTCCATGGCCTCTGCCCTGGCCATCCTGGCGCTCACCGCTGCGTGTTCCTCCGGGCAGGGCGCCGGGGCCAACGTCGACCTGGGCAGCGGCCCGCCGAAGGCTGGCACGGTCAAGGCCGACGCGCTCAAGGGGGTCACCCTGACCTTCGTGTCCTACGGCGGGATCTTCCAAGACGGACAGACCAAGGCAGCGATCGACCCGTTCGCCAAGGAATCGGGGGCGCGCGTGTTGCAGGACGGACCCACCGAAAGCACCAAGATCAAGGCACAGGTGAGTTCGGGCAACGTCACCTGGGACGTCATCGACTCGACCAACGTCTTCACAGCGCAGCACTGCGGTGAGTTGTTCATGCCGATCGACACCAGCATCGTGGACATCAGCAAGATCCCACCGGGCGCTAAGACCGACGACTGCTCGGTACCGGCCATGGGATACGGCCTCATCGTCGTCTACAACACCAAGAAGTACGGCGCCAACCCACCCAAGAGCTGGGCCGACTTCTACGACACCGCAAGGTTTCCCGGCAAGCGCGCCATCGAGGGGATGTCTGGCGAGCTCGATCCCGGCGTGTTAGAAGGCGCCTTGCTCGCCGACGGTGTCGCGCCTGACAAGATGTATCCGATCGACGCGGACCGCGCGCTTCGCAAGATGTCGAGCATCCGCAATGACATCGTCTTCTGGAACACCGGCGCGCAGGCGCAGCAGCTGATAGAGGCGGGACAGGTCGACATGGCGCTCGTCTGGAGCGGACGCGCCTATTCCGCTGTGAAGAACGGCGCCCCGTTCGTCCCGATGTGGAACCAGTGGATGCCCGAAGCTGACACGATCACCGTGCCCAAGGGCGCCAAGAACCCGAAGGCGTCCATGGCGCTTATCAATTACTATCTCGGCGCGCAGCAACAGGCGAAGCTGACCGAGCTGACGTCCTACAGCCCGATCAACGTCGACGCCAAACCGCAGCTCGACGACCTCGCGAAGAGCTATCTCACCACCACCCCCGAGCGCGAGAAGGACCGCTTCCCCCTCGATCTCACCTGGTGGGCGAAGAACAACGACACGATGGTCAGCGCCTTCACGAATTGGCTTGCGAAGTAAGGGGAAATCGCACACATGGCAGTGGTCGACGTTCTCTCGGGAGGAGGCGCGCCACCGCAATCACGAGCTGAGGAAGCGGGAGCAAAGCGCAGGCGTCGTAGCGCCTATGGCCTACTGCTGCCCTCCCTCATCCTGGTGATCGGCGTGTTTGCGGTGCCGTTGGGGATCATGCTGTGGCGTGCCTTCACCGACCCCGTGGCGGGGTTGGACAACTTCGCCTGGTACATCGGCGACGCCGTGCAACGAAGTGTTCTCCTCAGGACGTTCACGACAGGCCTCGAAGTCACGCTTATCTGCCTGGTGCTCGGATACCCGTACGCGTACGCCATGGTCGCGTTCGGGGCGAAGGTACGTGCCGCGCTCACGTTGTTGGTCCTCGTTCCGTTCTGGACCAGCCTGATGGTCCGCACCTTCGCGTGGGTAATCCTGTTGCAGGACAACGGGCCCGTGCATAGCGTGCTCAAGCCAATCGGTCTTGGCGATGTCCATCTGATCCGGACCAACCTGGGCGTGGTGATCGGGATGAGCCAGATTCTGTTGCCGTTCATGGTTTTACCGCTGTACGCCGTCATGGCCGGCATCGATCGCCGACTGGTGTTGGCCTCGGCGAGTCTCGGTGCACGGCCGCTCACCTCCTTTGCCCGTATCTGGGTGCCGCTGTCTCTGCCGGGCGTCGGCGCAGGATGCCTGATGGTGTTCATCAGCAGCTTGGGTTTCTACGTGACCCCAGCGTTGCTGGGTGCCCCGGACAACGCACTGATCAGCCAGCAGATCTATGTCCAGGTCAACAGCCTCCTACAGTGGGGGCGCGGCGCGGCGATGGGCGTCGTCCTGCTGATCCTGACGCTCCTCGTGCTTGCGGTTCTCATGGTGGCGCTGCGTCGCGCCGCACGGCAGGACCAGCAGTCATGATCCGACACGGTAGCGCGGTCTGGCGCACGGCGCTCATGGTCTTCTGCGTTCTCGTCGCGGTGTGGCTCGTCGCGCCATCTCTGATCGTGATTCCGCTGAGCTTCACCAATCGTCCGTCGTTCAACTTCCCGCCCAGCGGCTGGTCCACGACGTGGTACGCCAACTTCTTCAGCGACCCCACCTGGATCTTGGCTCTGCAGGCCAGCATTCGCGTCGGTCTGCTGGTCACCCTCGTGGCGACCATCTGTGGTACGGCCGCAGCTGTGGCGCTTAGCCGCACGCGGTTCGTCGGCGACCAGGGTGTGCGGGCCCTACTGCTCTCGCCCATGATCGTCCCGGTCATCGTGGTCTCGATCGGGACCTATGCGATCTACTTGAGGCTTAATCTGCTCGGCACGACAACGGGTTTCGTCCTGGCACACAGTGTTCTTGCGTTGCCGTTTGTGATCATTCCCGTCAGCGCCAGCCTGCAGGGCTTCGACCGCCGTCTCGAGGACGCGGCGGCCATCTGCGGGGCCAACCGCTGGGCGACGTTCCGCACCGTGACCCTGCCGCTGGTGGCGCCGGGGGTGATGTCGGGTGCGCTGTTCGCCTTCGCGACCAGCTTCGACGAGGTTGTGGTGTCGCTGTTCATCCAGAGTCCATATCTGCAGACGCTGCCGGTGCGGATGTACTCGTCAGTTACGCGCGACACCGACCCCACGATCGCCGCGGCGGCCACCCTGATCCTGGCGCTCACCACCGCCCTGACAATCCTCGCAAGCATCTACATGGTCAGGAGAAATCGTGTCCGATGAACGCAATCCGCACGGGGCCTCCATCACCATGCGGGGCCTGACGAAGCGGTACGCATCCGTCATTGCTGTCAACGCCATCGACCTCGATGCGCGCCCGGGCGAGTTCCTCACCCTCCTGGGGCCCAGCGGTTCGGGCAAGACAACGACGCTGAACATGATCGCCGGCTTCATTGACGTCACCGACGGCGAGCTGCTGATCGACGACAGTCCGGTGACCAACCTCCCACCGTATCGACGCAACATCGGCATGGTGTTCCAGCACTACGCGCTGTTCCCCCACATGAGCGTGACCGACAACGTCGAATATCCGTTGCGGCAGAGATCGATTCCCAAGGTGCGGCGGCGCACCATGGTCGCGGAGGCTCTCGAGACCGTCGGGCTCGGGCACCTTGGCCGGCGCAGGCCCAAGGAGCTTTCCGGGGGCCAGCAGCAGCGGGTCGCCCTCGCGCGGGCGATGGTCTACAACCCGCGCGTACTGCTCATGGACGAACCTCTCGGAGCGCTGGATAAGAAGCTGCGCGACTCGCTGCAGTTGGAGATCAAACGCATCCACGCCGATCTCGGCACGACCTTCGTCTACGTCACGCACGACCAGGACGAGGCCTTGGTCTTATCGGACCGGATCGCGGTGTTCAACGACGGGCGGATCGAGCAGGTCGGTACGCCTGCAGACCTCTACGAGAATCCCAACAGCCTGTTCGTCGCCCAGTTTCTCGGCGAATCCTCGCTCTTCCGCGGGACGCTTGGGGGTGGCCGGGTCGACTTCAACGGACGCTGCCTCGAGGCCACTCGTGGTGAACTGCCCGACGCGCGAGACGTCGCCGTCGTGGTTCGTCCAGAGCGCGTCAGCCTCCACCCGGACGGCCCGCCGCCTTCGTCGGTCAACGCCGTGCCTGGCCGGGTTGTGCAACACATTTACTTCGGCAATTCGCGCAAGGTCGAGGTACGCCTGGACGACGGCGCTTCCGTACTCGTCCGCGAAAGTGCAAGCGCGGCGCTTACTCCCGTACACGCCGACGACCAAGTCTGGCTGACCTTCCGCCCCGAGGACGCCGCCGTCCTCCCCCTCGACGAGCCACGCAACGCCGCGCCGGAGCCCTCGACGCCCGCCCAATCTCGCTAAGGAGCACCGCAACATGCCACCGCTCGGACAACCCGCCACCTCCGCACCCGTAAACGGTGGCGTGTCGTTCTGGTACCGCGCGATCGGATTGCCGGATCCGCGACCGCCGCTGCCCGGCGACCTTGACGCCGACGTGTGCATCGTCGGAGCCGGATTCACCGGGCTGTGGACCGCCTACTACCTCAAGAAGGCGCAACCCGACCTCCGAATTGTGTTGCTGGAACGTGAGTTTGCCGGCTTCGGCGCCTCGGGCCGCAACGGCGGTTGGCTGTCGGCCGAATTGGCGGGGTCGCGCGACGCCTACGCCGCCACGCACGGCCGTGCCGGCGTCGTCGATCTGATGCGCGCCATGCGTTCCGCGGTGGACGAAGTCATCGGAGTCGCGACGTCCGAGCGAATCCACGCCGACATCGTCAAGGACGGACTTCTGCACGTTGCGCGTAATTCTGCCCAGCTGGGCCGGCTTCGCGCCGGTCTGCGCTTCGAACGCGGATGGGGCGCCGGCCCAGACGACTTCGTCGAGCTGAGCCGCGACGAGATGGACGACCGCATACGCATCGCCGGAACGCTGGGCGGCCTCTACAGCCCGCACTGCGCGCGCGTACAACCCGCCAAGCTGGTCCAGGGCCTGACCCACGTAGTCTCCGGCATGGGCATCACGATCTACGAGCAGACGACCGTCACACAGATCGAACGAGGCCGGGCCATGACCGACCGCGGCACGGTGCGGGCCCAAACGGTGCTGCGTTGCTTGGAGGGGTTCACGCCAAGTATCGCCGGGCAGCGGCGCAGCTGGCTGCCGATGAACTCGTCGATGATCGTCACTGAGCCGCTACCGGAGGACATCCGCGCACAGATCGGCTGGCGCGGTGCCGAATTGCTCGGCGACTACGCGCATGGCTACATGTACGCCCAGCGCACGGCGGATAATCGAATCGCCCTCGGCGGCCGCGGCATTCCCTACCGCTACGGATCCCGGGTCGACGACCGCGGCGCGACGCAGCAATGGACCATCGACGCGCTGACCGCGCTGATGCACGACATGTTCCCACCGACGGCGCACGTGCCGATCGATCACGCATGGTGTGGGGTTCTCGGTGTGCCGCGGGACTGGACGGCCACCGTCGACTTCGACCGGACCACCGGACTGGGCACGGCGGGCGGCTATGTTGGCAGTGGTTTGACCACCACCAACCTCGCGGGCCGCACATTGGCCGACCTGGTGCTGCAACGCGATACCGACCTCACACGACTACCGTGGGTCGGTCGGCATGTGCGCCAGTGGGAGCCAGAACCGCTGCGGTGGCTCGGTGTTCAGAGCATGTATGCCCTGTACCGAACGGCCGACCGGCGCGAGAGGAACAGGGCGCTGCCGCACACCAGCCGCCTCGCCCGCATTGCCAATCGGATCACCGGCCGATGAACTGAGGTGCGCGCGGCGATCCGACACAGCGTGATCGTCATGCGGTGACAGCACGCGTCGATGATTCCTTCCGTCATCGAATCCATGAGGAGTGCCGATCGTCCCGCAGGCTGTGCACTCGGCAGTGCGACGACTCGTCGACTAGATCCTCTGGTCGATTTGCGCACTTATGCATTCTCCGCCGAATCCATGCAATTCCTCAACAAACACAACGAAAAATGTCGTAGGAGACGGGCTTTGACGATGATATTCGTGTTCACGGCTTGGCTGGATGCGATATCGTTGCGGGAATGTCTGTCGCGTCGAGGGGAGGGTGGCCAGGGGTTGGATCGGCGGCGCCCCGATGGTTGCCGGCGGCGGACTGGATCAAGTCCTCAACCAGTTTGGGGCGGGCGATCGAGTGAAGTGTGTGGTGATCGGAGCGGGGGCTTGGGGGCTGCCCTGCGCAGCAGAACTCGTCCGCCGTGGTCACGCTGTGACGCTCATCGATCGCCATGGCGTCCTCAACCCCTTGTCGTCATCGTTGGGACCGAGCAGGTTGTGGCGGCTGGCTGATCCCGATCCCGCCCGGGTCCGGCTGGCGATCCGCGGTGTCGAAGCCATGCAGCGGCTCGCCTCGAGGGCGGGCGACGCGGTCTTCCTGACGCGCGGGCTGCTGTGGCGCGATGACGAGTCCATGTCCGCCGTGTTGTCCACCCTGTCGGCCATGGGGATCGAGCACACGACCGTCGAGGCCATGGACGTCGGACGCTTTATGCCTGGGCTGCGTGTCGACGGCCGCGATGCGGTTTGGCAGCCAATGGCGGGGATCGTGCTTGCCGAGGCATCCCTTCGGCTACAGCTGCGAATGTTCGAGAGTGGGTCGGGCTCAACGGTTATCAGGCGCAATGTCGTCGCGGTCGACCGGACTGGCAACGGAGTCCGCGTCACCTTCGACGACGGCGGTGACGCGGTCGACGCCGGCGTCGCCGTCATCGCGGCGGGGCCGGGAGCGACCCGCCTGCTTGCCGGTCTCGGTGTCGATGTCGGCCTGCATCCGTATCTCGAACAGGTCGTTCATATCGGAGACCTGGCGCACCGCGGTGCGACGGACGATTTCCCGTGTCTGTTCGACGGGCCCTCCAACGAGCGGCCAGGTATCTATGCGATGCCGTCGCCGGGGATTGGATACAAGGTCGGTCTCGACACGCCACTGCGTGATTACCAAGACTCCGACGCGGACCGCACGCCCGACCCTGTACGCACCGCCGCCATCCGGGACCGCGTACGGAGTGACATTGGTTCGGTCGTGCCAACGGTTCTCGATGCTCAAGTTTGCTCGTGGACGGATTCGCCCGACGGTGCGTTCGTCATCGACCGCCTCGACGGCGGGATCGTCATTGCTTGCGGTGACTCGGGCGAGGGCTTCAAATTCTCCGCATTGATGGGTGAGGTCCTCGCAGATTTGGCCGAGGGGATCAACCCGGGCGACGACGTCGCGGCACTATCGTTGGCGCGCTTCGCCGAAGGCCTTCCCGAAGGAGCGGGACCGCATGCGCTCGGGCGGCATTGACAGCCGTTTGTGTACGAGTGTCCTTGTGTTGCATAGGCGTCTGGACCTCGCTGCGTCTTCACAAACTGGTGACGTTGGATCTCTCACGGGCAGCATCGGATGCAACGGATTGTCTTGCTGTTGCGCCTGGGCAAGTCTGGACTGGAGGACGATGGGCAGACCGAGCTTGGCCGAATCGCGGCGCGCACAAATCCTCGACGCATACGAAGAGTGCGTCCTCCAGTTCGGCATGGAGGCACGCTCGCTCGAAGCCCTTGCCGACCAAGCCGGCATCAAGCGCAGCGTCGTCCGCCACTACATGGACAATCGCGCCGAACTGCGCCGAGCCTTTGTCGAGCGCATCATTTCGCGCGCTACGCGCGCCTACCGGTGGCGGATCTGCGGGAACTCGTCGACGAAGTCCAGTGCGGTTCGGATGAGCACGCCGCGACCGAACGCCCGACCGGCCGAGACGGGGAATACGGATTCGCCTTCACCGTGCTCGGCAGAGCCACCGCGGTCGTCGGCACGTGCGAGGTGAGCATCTACACCGACGTAGACGGCGTCGACCTGGCCGACCTCACCGATGCTGCAGCGCAGATCGGGCGCTCGGTGGGATGCTCGGCGTACCGCGACGATTTCGTCGCTCCGGAGTTGCCTGAATTGCGAAGCCGACTGCGTGGGTGGCTCACGCCGGGCTTTCCGCCGTACATCCCGCCCGGGTTGGACCATGACAGATAGTCGGCTAAACACGCACGGCGCGCCTACTTCCTTCCTGCATGGCTCTGGGCGGGGCGAAGTTCTTCAAGCCTGCTCATGGTCGGGGACTGCCGGTGCCGCTCGTCGGCGTCGCATCTGGCTTACTGTGCCGCCGGTAGGGTTGATGTCCAGTTCAGCTGTGATACGCGCCGGACAGGCCGGGCGCCAGGAAAGAGTGATACACCCGTGACCACGCAGGATCAGCCCAGCGGCAGCGGGCTGTCGCCGCGCCCCGTCTCGCGTCCATTGGTCGATCCGTCAACGCAGCGCGCCTTCGGCAGGCCTGACGGTGTCAGCGGATCTTTCATGGGTCCCGACCGCCACCGCGATCAAGGTGAATACACGCCGACAAACCAGGCGCCCGAGCCGGTGCTGGCAGAAGCGTTCGGCCCAGCGCTGGCAACCGACTCCCAAGGTGAAGCCACGGAGCAGCCCGGCTATCCCCTGGGTGATCCGGCCCCCGCGGAGATCCCCGCCACACGCGCCGCGGCACCGCCCGTTGCGAAGAGCAAGCTGGGCGTGCTCGACGTCCTGTTCGGCGGCAAGCTGACTCGGGTCGCGTTGACCGTCCTCGCCGTCATCGCGATAGCCATAGGTCTCGTCGGCGGTTGGGTGGGCCGCAAGACCTCGGAAGTCATCGAGGCGTTCACCATTTCCAAGATGACCCTGAACACTACAGACGCCGATCAGCTCCCCGAGGGTCAGATGGCCAAAGTCGCTGCAGCGGTGGCTGATTCGGTGGTGACGGTGCAAGCAGTCAGTGATTCCGAAGGCTCACAAGGCTCGGGGGTCGTCGTTGACGGCCGCGGATACATCGTCACCAACAACCATGTGATCTCCGAGGCCGCAACCAGTCCCGACAAGTTCAAGATGAGCGTGATCTTCAACGACGGCAAAGAGGCGAAGGCCAACCTCGTCGGACGCGATCCCGCGACCGACCTGGCGGTGCTGAAGGTCGATAACGTCGACAAGCTGACGGTTGCGCGCCTTGGCGACTCCGACAAGCTGCGCGTCGGCGACCAGGTGATGGCCGCCGGTGCGCCGCTGGGGTTGCGCAGCACTGACACCCAGGGCATCGTCAGCGCGCTGCACCGGGCGGTGCCGCTGTCTGGTGAGGGTTCTGACACCAAGACCGTCATCGACGCCGTGCAGACCGACGCGGCGATCAACCATGGCAACTCCGGTGGTCCGCTGCTCAACATGGCATCCGAAGTGATCGGCATCAACACCGCCAGCAAGTCGCTGTCGGACAGCGCCAGCGGCCTCGGCTTTGCGATCCCGGTCAACGAGATGAAGTACGTCGTCCAGACGCTGATCCGCGACGGAAAGATCGCCCACGCGACGTTGGGCCTGACGGCGGAGCCGTTGAATGACAGCGGATCGGGCGGGGCGCGGGTGACCAAGGTGAACCCCGGCGGTCCCGCAGACCGGGCTGGCATGAAGGAGAAGGACGTCGTGGTCAAGGTGGGTGACCGCACGGTCAACAGCCTCGACGAGCTCACCGTCGCGGTGCGTCAGCTCAAGATCGGCCAGGATGCGCCGATCGATGTGCTCCGCGACGGCAAGCCCATCACACTGACCGTCAAGCCCGACCCTCGCAAGTCGTCGTAGTAATGCCGACGCACATCAGGCACGGGCGGTCCGACTGCCCAATCGCACGCTCTCTCGATGTCCTGGGCGACAAATGGACCCTGCTGATCATTCGCGAGGCCCTCAGCGGCACAACACGTTTCATGGACTTCTCACGAGCGCTACCCAAACTGGCCCGAACGATACTATCGGCGCGCTTACAGCGGTTGGTGGACATCGGCGTGATCGAAACCATCCCGGTCAGCCCAACCAGCCTGTACCACGAATGCGTCCTCACCGAGATGGGACACCAACTGTTTCCCGTAGTCACCGCGCTGCGCCAGTGGGGGAGCGACTACCTCTTCGAACCGTCCGAACCGCGCCAATGCCTCGTCGATCGACACACCGAAACGCCAATCGCATCGACGCAAGTGCACTCCGCCGACGGCCAAGTGGTGCTACCCGAAGACACCGAACTCGTCATGCGCTGACCAACCCGCCCGAGGGGTCCGTGAAATTTCGCTGATTCGATGCGACGCCGCACAGATGCGCGACGGCACCCTTGATCCGTGCAAACAACCGGCCGTTGTCGGTTGACAAGTCGGCGTCGCCGCCGATGCTGGCTAGCGCGACATGCTTATCGTCGGCGAGCTCGCGCCGCAAAGGGCCGTTGCCAGCTCGCCAGTAACGGTGCTTTCATTACCTCACCGTTCGGCGGATTGTGTCGAGAATCACACGAGGGGGTGGCGCTTCATGGCCATTGGAGTTATTTGGTACCCGGAGGTTGACCAACAGGCCTACGAGGCGGTGCGCGAGAAGGCCTGGCAAGGCGGTACCGAAAAGGGCCTGAAGTTTCATGCCGCTGGCGAGGGGGATGGGCGCTGGCGAATCTTTGAGGTTTGGGAATCCCGTGACGGCCTCGAGCGGTTCATCCGCGAGGACCTGGCCCGTGCATTTGGAGAGCTCGGCCTAGGGCAAGGCGAGCCACCACAGCCCGAGCTCATCTTCGACATTCATTTTCAGGGACCGTGATATGCGATGAGTTCGAGTCACGTCAGTCTCCGCGGTGGCTGGTGCGGCAAGCGGGGGTGTCTGCGTCAGGGTCATTGATAGGCCCCCCAAATGGCGGCGGTAGATGCGAAGTTCGCCTCCTGACCCCGCATACGGGTTGCCGTGGTCGGGGTCGGGTGTGGGAGGGCCGAGCCGCTGCTCACTGCTCGGAGTGAGGCCGAACTCAGCGGCCAGGAAGCGCCTTCTTGATCTTCTTGCTCGCGAGGAACGAGGAATAGCGCACGGTTGGAACACTGCCACTCCACCAGGAGAATGCGGCGAAACTATTACACACCAACGCTTTCCGATCCGTGGCCAGACCTCAGCCACGTGGTGAACGCACGAATTCGCCAGGTTTGAGAGAGCTGTGGACGAGGCCGCCTTTCGGAGCTACACCGCTGCGCTTGGTGATCTTGGAGTTCGTGCGCTACGCCGAGGCGCCAGCTTCCGCCACCGTGAACGAGACATGAGCACCCTGCGGCGAGGCCGGCGCGATTGACTTCGCGGGTGCTGCGGAACATCATCGGTTCACACGCGTCGAGGGGGCGAGTCATGGCCGATGCGACCGAATCGAAACGAATGCGAAGCGCGGCGGGGATCGTGGTCCGCGGGATCGAACCCGCCGACGGCGACGAGTGCGCCCGGATCGTCTACGAGGCCTTCGCAGGCCTTCACGATCGCCACCGGTTCCCGCGCGACTTCCCGACGCTCGAGGCGGCCTCGCAGCTGACGGTCAGCTTCATTGCGCACCCGCGGATCTGGGGCATCGTCGCGGAGGCCGATGGACGGATCATCGGGTCCAACTTCCTCGACGAGCGCGGCCCGATCACGGGGGTCGGGCCGATTACCATCGATCCCGAGGCGCAGGGGCGAGGCGTCGGTCGGCGCCTGATGCAGGCAGTGATCGCGCGGGGCGCCGAAGCACGGGGTATGCGGCTCTTTCAGGACTCCTTCAACATGCAGTCGCTCTCGCTGTATGCCTCGCTGGGCTTCGAGGTCAGGGAGCCCGCGGTCGTGATGAGCGGCAGACCGAAGAGCGGGCCGCCGAGCGGCATCCAGGTCCGTCCGCTCGAGGAGGGCGACGTCGAGGAGTGTGAGCGTCTCTGCCTCAGCGTCCACGGCTTTGAGCGCACCAGCGAACTGTGCGACGCCATTCAGACACCCGCGCTCTCACCCTTCGTCGCGGTCCGTGACGGAGGAATCACCGCCTACGCCACGACCGTCACGTTCTTCCCGGCCGCCCACGGCGTGGCCGAGACCGAGGACGACCTGTGCGCATTGATCGCGGGCGCGCTCGCGGCGAGCGGGGAGCCGGCCTCCTTCCTCGTGCCAACGCGGCAGGCCGACCTGTTTCGTTGGTGCCTGAGCCAGGGGATGCGGCCGGTCAAGCCGATGACGTACATGACAGTCGGCGAATACCGCGATCCGGACGGCGGCTGGATCCCGTCGGTGCTCTATTAGGCCCGGCCGCCAGCACCAGCCGACGCCGAATATCGATTGGGCCTTCACCAAGTTGAAGGAATAGTGCACGTTCGGAATACGTCCACTCCGCCAGTAAAACAAGCGGAGTCGGTCGAGTCAGACTCATCGGTCCGGGAGTCGTCACCGACCATTTTTGGCCCCACTGTCGGGAGGTCGAACCGTCGAGCAACTGCGCATTCTCGATTGCGTTGCGAGGGCCGGGTGATGTGGCGTTGCAGGTTGCGCAGAAATCCGCGCAACCGATCACCCTGTACACGTCGCCCGATGGGTACGTCCCGGACTTCAACGAGAGCCTGTTGCGGTCCTCCTGACGGCAATTCCCGCAGCACTTGCGGTAACACCTAATGTGCGCGCAGCCGGGGAAGTCCGCCACGACGCTCCCGATCACCTCGACGACGACACCCGACGTCCGAATGCCGCACCGATTAGATGAATACGCGGGTTCGATTCCCGTCGTCGGCTCCTCTGCCGCGCCCGATGGCTTGACGTCGTTGCGTGTGGCGCGGTCATGATGCGATCTGTTCCATCACGCCGGCAATGTCCACGACGCCCCAGCGCTCGACGATCCTGCCGTCCGCGAGGCGCCAGATCTCGATGCCGCGCACCTGGAGCTGCTTGCCGGTGGCGGGCACCCCGAGGAAGTCGCCGGTGTGCGTTCCCTGGAACACCCAATTCTCGATCACCGTGTCGCCGACGGCGAGGAAATCGTCCTGCAGGGTGCTGCGGTTCGAGAGACCGCTCACCACCATCTGACAGGTGTACCGCTGCCCTTCTCGTCCTTGGCCCTGGCCAGGAATGGGGTCGTGGTCGATGCAATCCTTGGCAACGACGTCATCGACGATATCGACCTTGCCGCCGACGAAGCCTTCCTGGGTGAGCCGACGCACCGTTGCAATGTTTTCGTCCGACATTTCCGTCCTCCTTGTTGTGTTCGACCAAAGTACGGCTGCAACAACACTCTTGGCATCGGGCGAATCGCCCAAATCGATGCGTCAACAGACATGGGCAATTCTGTCTACGAAGGTCAGGCGAGGTCGTGCTCGTATGCGTACGCCGTGGCGGCTGACCGCGACGACAACCTCAGTTTCGTGAAGATATTGCTCACGTGATGAGCCACCGTCTTCTCGCTGATGAAGAGGTCGGCTGCGATCGCCCGGTTGGTCTTGCCGGTCGCCACCAACGCGAGCACTTGAACCTCGCGCGCCGTCAGCCCGCCCGCGGGTGCCACCGATGTGATCGCGGAGAGCTCCTCCACGCGGGCAAGCTCGGGCGCCGCCTCGAGCTGCTGGAACACCGACCGGGCAGCGTCGAGCTCCATCTCCGCGCTGTCATCGTCGCCGAGTGCCCGGCACGCCAGACCGATCAAGACTCGGACACGGGCCGCCTCGTACGGCGCGTTGAGTTCGCGCCAACCCCTCCATGCTTCGCGGAG
>JAVRPG010000257.1:0-7706 GCA_032162325.1 Mycobacterium sp.
CCACGGCCGTGCTCACCTCGGCCACACTGACCATCGGCGGCACGTTCGACGCGATGGCCTCGGCGTGGGGACTGGCCGGAATCGATGAGGTCAAGTGGCGCGGCATCGACGTCGGTTCGCCGTTCGACCACGCGAAGGCGGGGATCCTCTACGTCGCCGCCCACCTGCCGCCGCCGGGGCGCGACGGCACCGGCTCGGCCGAGCAGCTCGACGAGATCCAAGCACTGATCAGCGCCGCGGGCGGGCGAACGCTTGGCCTGTTCTCATCGATGCGCGCCGCCAAGGCCGCCGCCGAGATCATGCGGGAGCGGCTCGACACCCCGGTGCTGTGCCAGGGTGACGACACCACGTCCGCGTTGGTACAGCGGTTCGCCGACGACGCGGCGACATCGCTGTTCGGCACGCTGTCGCTGTGGCAGGGGGTCGACGTGCCCGGCCCATCGCTGTCGCTGGTGCTCATCGACCGCATCCCGTTCCCCCGGCCCGACGACCCGTTGCTGACCGCGCGGCAGCGGGCGGTGGCAGCCCGCGGCGGCAACGGGTTCATGGCCGTCGCAGCCAGCCACGCGGCACTGCTGTTGGCACAGGGCGCCGGCCGACTGCTACGGCGGGTCGACGACCGCGGCGTGGTCGCGGTGCTCGACTCCCGGATGGCGACCGCCCGCTACGGCGGCTACCTGCGCGCGTCGCTGCCGCCGTTCTGGGCGACGACAGACGCGACCCGCGTGCGCCAAGCGCTCGAACGTCTGCGCGCCGGCTGATTTCGTTAACTATCCTGCGTGAATGAGCCGACGCCACGTAGTAGTTGCCGTGATCGCGACCTGCGCGGCGCTGCTCGTCGCTGCATGTACCACAACCCTTCAGGGCAAAGCGGTTTCGGTGTTCGACGACCCGTTCCACGTCGCCGGGATGCCCGCCACGGACGGCCCGACCGGCCTGCGGCCCGACGCGCACGGACCGGCGCGCGACGTGGAGGGCACCGACAACGGAAAGATCGACGAACTGGCCGGCAATGCGGTCAGCGACATCGAGGAGTACTGGGACAGCGCGTACAGCGAGACGTTCGACGGCCAGTTCACCCCGGTGGAGGCGGTGATCTCGTGGGACGCCAACGGGTTCGACGGCACGAAATTCTGCGGCGATGACACCTACGGGCTGGTCAACGCCGCGTTCTGCTACGACGACGAGACCATCGGCTGGGACCGCGGCGAGCTGCTGCCCGCGCTGCGAAAGGCGTACGGGGACATGGGCATGACGATGGTGCTCGCGCACGAGTACGGCCACGCCGTGCAGCACCAGGCGGGGCTGAAGTCCGAAGACACCCCGACGCTGGTTGTCGAACAACAGGCCGACTGCTTCGCCGGGTCGTACATGCGTTGGGTCGCCGAGGGCAAATCGCCGCGCTTCACGCTGTCCACGGGTGAAGGCCTGAACAACGTGCTCGCGGCGGTGATCGCGTTCCGCGATCCGCTGCTGAGCGAGGGCGATCCCGAAGTCGTCGACGAACACGGCTCGGCGTTCGAACGGCTCTCCGCGTTCCAGTTCGGCTTCACCGACGGGCCCTCGGCGTGTGCGGCAATCGACATGCGGGAGATCGGCCAGCGCCGAGGCGACCTTCCCGTGCTGCTACCCGAGGACCAAACCGGGGAACTGCCGATCACCGAGGAGTCGGTGCGGTCGATCGTCGACGCGATGGGCATTCTGTTCTCACCGGCCAACCCCCCACGGCTGAGCTTCAAGGCGTCCGATGCCGAGGGTTGCCCGGAGGCCAGGCCCAGCCCGCCTGCGTCCTACTGCCCGGCCACCAACACGATCGTCGTCGACCTCGCCGAGCTGGAGATGATGGGCACCCAATCCGACAGCGAAGACGGCGGCGGCCTGGCCAGCGGCGACAACACCGCCTATTCGGTGCTGGTCTCCCGGTACATGCAGGCCATCCAGCACGCGCGCGGCGGCGTGGTGCTCGACAACGCCGAGGCCGCGCTGCGCACCGCCTGCCTCACCGGCGTGGCCACCGTCAAGATGTCGAAAACCGTCACCACACCCGACGGCAACACCATCGCGCTGACGGCGGGCGATGTCGACGAGGCGGTATCGGGCATCTTGACCAACGGCCTGGCCGCCAGCGATATCAACGGCGAATCGGTGCCGTCCGGCTTCTCGCGGATCGACGCGTTCCGCGTCGGCGTGCTCGGCGAAGAGGACCGCTGCTTCAAGCGCTTCCCGTGAGCTTCCCGTGAGCTAGTTTTCGCCGAGACTCACGTTTGGGCGAGAAAGTGCGAGTGGAGTTCACCAAAACGTCGACCTCGGCGCAAAGACGGCACTAGACCCGCGCCGCGTCAGGTGGGCATTCGCAATACGAACCCCGACTCCAGCGCGATCCACAGCGCGCCGTCGGGTCCGATCGCCAGGCCGTGCGGCTCGCTGCCGGGCGGAAGGTCGATCGTGACGACTTCCGAGCCGTCACCGCTGACACGCGCGATCTGGTTCGCGCCCCACAGGCTCACCCACACGCCGTCGTTGGGGTCGGCGACCACGGCGTGTGGTTTGCCCGGCAGCTCCATTTCCTGGATCGGCCCGTCCATCGGGATGCGGCCGAGCTTGTCGGCGAGGATCTGGGTGAACCAGACCGCATCGTACGTTGCGGTGATGCCCACGGGTCCCGCTCCGGCAGTTGGCAATTCGCGCACGGTGATGCCGTCGGCCGGCGCCAACCGGCCGACCGCGTTGCCCTGATTGAGCGTGAACCACAACGCGTTGTCGGGGCCCGTGACGATCATCGACGGCGCACCGCCGACCGACGGCCAGCCGGACAGCTCGCCGTCCACCGTGATCCGGCCGATGTCACCCGATGTCATGGCGGTGAACCACAGCGCGCCGTCCGCGCCCGCAGTGATGCCGAACGGCCCGCTGCCCTCCTCCAACTGGAACGCGGTCAACTCGCCGGCCGTGGTGATCCGGCCGATGCGGTCGTCGCCGGTGCGGGTGAACCACATCGCGCCATCGGGGCCGGCGGTGATGATCGACGGCCGCGACTGCGGGCCGACCGAATACACCGTGACGTCACCACCAGTTGTCACCCGTGCGATCGAGCCCCCGTGCACCAGCGTGACCCACATCGCCCCGTCCGGGCCTGCCGCCAGCGCGTACGGCCCGCCGTCAATCGAAACCTTGCTGGCAGCACTCACGCCAGCGTGACCAGGCCGAGTTCGTTGTCACCTGCCAGCAACGGGTGATGCGGCAACACCCGCACCGTGTAACCGACGGGACCGGCCACCGGCAACGGTGTCGACGTCGAGAACACCTCGTTGCCGCCGTCGGCGGTCCCGGTGTGCTCCATCGGCACCGTCACCGGATCGACCAGCGCGTCGCTGCCGTCGACACGGCCGAGCACGGCCTGGACCACCACCTCGTCGGGTCGCAGGCCGGCCAGCTGCACAGTCGCGGTCAGCGTGAGCTCGGAGCCCAGCAGCGGCGTGTCCGGAAGGCCGTAGCTGTCGACGTCCGTGATCTGGATCTTCGGCCAGGCCTCCTGGGCGCGCTGCCGGTAGGCGGCGAGCTCGCGTGCCGCGCCGAACGGCACCCCGTCCGCACCGGGTTCGACGGTGTTGCGCAGCGACTGCGCCGCGGGGGCGTAGTACTTCTGCGTGTAGTCGCGCACCATCCGCGACGCCAGCACCTTCGGCCCGAGCACCTGCAGGGTGTGGCGCACCATCTCCACCCAGCGCGTCGGGATGCCGCGCTCGTCGCGGTCGTAGAACTTCGGCGCGACCGACTGCTCGAGCAGGTCGTACAGCGCGGCGGCCTCCAGGTCATCGCGGCGGTTCTCGTCGGCGAGTCCGTCGGCGGTCGGGATCTCCCAACCGTTCTCGCCGTCGTACCACTCGTCCCACCAGCCGTCGCGGATCGACAGGTTGAGCCCGCCGTTGAGCGCGCTTTTCATCCCCGACGTACCACAGGCCTCCAGCGGCCGAAGCGGGTTGTTCAGCCAGACGTCACAGCCCCAGTACAGCTGGCGGGCCATCGACATGTCGTAGTCGGGCAGGAACGCGATGCGATGACGCACCTCCGGGCGGTCTGCGAACTTCACCACCTGCTGGATCAGCGCCTTGCCGCCGTCGTCGGCGGGATGCGACTTGCCTGCCACGATCAGCTGAATCGAGCGCTTCTCGTCGAGCAGCAGCTTCTCCAGCCGGTCCGGGTCGCGCAACATCAGCGTCAGCCGCTTGTAGGTCGGCACCCGCCGGGCGAACCCGATGGTCAACACGTCGGGATCGAAAGCCGTTGCGATCCAACCCAATTCGGCCTCCGACGCGCCACGCTCCAGCCACGAGCGCCGTAGCCGGGCCCGCACGTCTTCGACCAGGGCCCGACGCAGCTGCGAGCGGATCCACCACATGTGCCCCGTATCAACCTGCTGCAGCCGCTCCCACGTCTCGGGCTCGCTCAATGAGCCGAGATCTTCGCTCCCAAGCAGCTCGCGGCCCAGTTCCAGCCACTGCGGCGCCGCCCACGTCGGCCCGTGCACACCGTTCGTGATCGACCCGATCGGCACCTCGTTCGGATCGAACCCCGGCCACAGGTCGTTGAACATGGAGCGGCTGACCCGCCCGTGCAGCAGGGAAACTCCGTTGGCGCGCTGCGCGAGCCGCAGGCCCATGTGCGCCATGTTGAACTTCGCCGGGTCGTCCTCCGCGCCGAACGCGACGATCCGGTCCAGCGGTACGCCGGGCAGCAGCCGCGACATCGCGCCCGACGGGCCGTCCGCCGAGCCGCCGAAGTACCGCTTGACCATCTCTACCGGGAACCGGTCGATGCCTGCGGGCACCGGGGTGTGCGTGGTGAATACGGTCGACGACCGCACCACCGTCAGCGCGGTGTCGAAGTCCAGCCCGGCGTCGATCAATTCGCGGATGCGTTCGACGCCCAGGAAACCCGCGTGCCCCTCGTTCATGTGGAACACCTCGGGCGCAGGCAGGCCCTCCACTTCGGTGAACGCGCGGATCGCGCGGACCCCGCCGATGCCTGCCAGGATCTCCTGCTTGATCCGGTGCTCCTGGTCGCCGCCGTAGAGCCGGTCGGTGACACCACGCAGGTCGTGCTCGTTCTCCGGGATGTCGGAATCCAACAGCAGCAACGGGATTCGGCCCACCTGCGCGATCCACACGTACGCTCGCAGCCGGCCTGAGTCGGGCATCGCCAACTCGATCAGCACCGGATTGTCGTCCTTGTCGGTCAGCAGCCGCAGCGGCAGGCCCTGCGGATCCAGTGACGGGTAGTTCTCGTGCTGCCAACCCTCGGCGGTCAGCGACTGCCGGAAATAACCAGAGCGGTAGTACAGCCCCACCGCGATGAGCGGGAGGCCCAGGTCCGACGCGGACTTCAGGTGATCGCCCGCGAGAATGCCGAGGCCGCCGGAATAGTTCGGTAGCACTTCGGCGACGCCGAACTCCATCGAGAAGTACGCGATGCCGTTCGGCAGCTGCGCGCCTTCGTCGGCCTGCTGCTGGTACCACAGCGGCCGGGTCAGGTAGTTGTCCAGGTCAGCGGCCAGGTCGTCGAGGCGGCGAAGGAACGACGCATCCTCGGCCAGTTCGTCCAGCCGCGTCGGTGCGACCTGCCCGAGCAACGCGACCGGGTCGCATCCGACGTGCTTCCACAGCTCGGGATCGATGGCCTCGAACAGGTCCTGCGTGGGCTTGTCCCACGACCAGCGCAGGTTGATCGAAAGACGTTCGAGCGCGGTCAGACGATCGGGGAGATGTGCGCGGACGGTGAATCGTCGGAGGGCCTTCACGCGACTCAACCTTACTGACAATCCGGCTCATTGCAGCGCGGTGTGGTGATCGCTTCACCGTTCCTGTTTGTGAGCGGGAGTGAGCCCGGCTCGGTTGCGACCCGAACGGTGTTGGCCGCGGCCGGCGGGTGTTCTCCGGCGGACCGGTACGCCTCGAAGTGGGTGTGTCGGTGAGCCGGAACTGCCGTGCCTGCCACCGTGGTTCGGGCGGTGATGAGGCCTGGCCGGTGGTGTGCCCGCAGTGGTCCTCTGTCCGTTGCGGGGTCCTGCCGGCCGTCGCCTGATCGCCATGCCGAGGCCACGTCTGCCGATCGCCGGCCTGGGTATCGTCGGTGTCGGTCTGCTCTGGTGCGGGCTCACCTGGGCGCAGCGCGCACCGCTGCTCCAGCACGCCGACGGCCCTGCGCAGATCCGTGACGTGGGCGGTCAGGCCACGCATGCCCAGCTGGTATTGGTCCTCTACGGCGCGGGTGATCGCCCCGGCCCATCGCGACGACGCCCCACCGGTGATCGCCCGCTTACGCTGCGCGCGCCACGCCGCGCAGCCCTTCGAGTCGAGCACACCGCAGCCGACCCGCCCGGCCAGCTCGGAGCGAAACTCCGCGCCCAGGAATGCCCCAATGGCGGTCAAAGCCTCCGCCTCAGCCTCGGTGGGGCGAATTCGGGTCCGGATCCGTACAGCTGACGGCGCCGCGGCCACCAGCGGATCACCGATCCGGCGCAACCTAGCAGTACCTGCCGCCATGCACCACATGCTGACAGCCACCACCGACACCAAACCGCGCCACACCAACACTCACTACCGCGCGCCATCGATCACTCCCGCACACCAGCAGCTTCTCCCCCGTTGGATTGGGCCGACCACTACGGTGGGTATAGGGCGCGACGAGGCTGTAATTCGAGACCAGACGACAAGCACAGCGGCCCGAACGGGCCGCGCCAGTGTTAAGGAGTGATGGGGTGGCCGGCCGTATCGAGATCGACGACGTCGCGCCCGTCGTTTCTTCAGGACGGTTTCCGGCCAAGGCCGTCGTCGGCGAGATCGTCCCGGTCAACGCCACGGTGTGGCGCGAGGGCCATGACGCGGTGTCGGCGACTCTGGTGGTGCGCTATCACGGCACGGCATATCCCCGGCTTGCCGAGGATCCGCCAGGGCGCGTCAAGGCCGCCGTGGAGCCCGTTCCGATCGAGGACGTGGTCATCCCCGCGCCGCGAAAGAAACCTCAGCTGCTGCCGATGTCGATGGGTCGCGCTCCCGATGTGTTCCACGGTGCCTTCAGCCCCGACAGCGTCGGGTTGTGGACCTTCCGGGTGGACGGCTGGGGCGACCCGATCGCGACGTGGAGCAAGAACGTCACGGCCAAGCTCGACGCGGGCCAGAGCGAGAGCGAACTGTCCAACGACCTACTTCTCGGTGCCCGGCTACTGGAACGCGCCGCGACGGGCGTGCCCCGCCAGAACCGCTACCCCCTGATCGATGCGGCTGACCGGCTGCGCGAGCCCGGTGACCCGTTTACCCGCGCAGGCGCCGCGCTGTCGTCCGATGTGACAGAGCTACTGGAGCAGTATCCGTTGCGCGAATTGGTCACCCGCGGCGAGCAATACGGGGTCTGGGTGGACCGACCACTGGCTCGGTTCAGCGCGTGGTACGAGATCTTCCCCCGGTCCACCGGTGGCTGGGACACGAAGGGCAACCCCGTGCACGGCACCTTTGCGACGGCCACCAAGGCGTTGCCGCGCATCGCCAAAATGGGTTTCGACGTGGTCTACCTGCCGCCCATCCATCCGATCGGCAAGGTGCACCGCAAGGGCCGCAACAACAGCGTGACCGCCGCACCCAAGGATGTCGGCTCGCCGTGGGCGATCGGCAGCGACAAGGGCGGACACGACGCGATACACCCGAAGCTCG
>JAVRPG010000258.1:0-3968 GCA_032162325.1 Mycobacterium sp.
GGGCCGACCCAGTGGGTTACGCCTGGCCGGTTAGTAGTAATGGCGGCGGCCGCCGACGGCGTGTCCCATCCGTCCCGCGACCATCAGTAACAAGCCGACGACGAGGAGGATGACCCCGATGACCAAGACGATATGGGCGAAGGCGAAGGTAGGGACGAGGCTAGGGAGGAGCAGTCCGAGGACGATAAGGATGATGCCGAGAACGATCATGATGATTACCTGGTTTCTGTGCTGGTGTTTTGGGAGGTGGATTGCCGGGTCAGTGCCTGAAGGAGCCCTTCAGCTTGGCCCCCGCCCGGTTGCCGTTGCGTGGACGGCGCGTGTGTCGGTGAGCGGCCGGGTATTCCCGGAGCCACCGGCGCGGTTCTTTGTCGCCTGATCGCCTGTCAAGTGGGCGACATCCGACGAGCGCGGGCCAGGCGACCGCCCAGTTCGCGGGTGCCCGAATTCCGAGCTAACGGGGGAATGAGCAAGGTATGCATGCTGTCTCGACCGCGACGGGTGGACATCGGCATGTACGGCGTGAGCTGATGCTCATCGAGTTCAGCGGCGGACGGCCGGACTCGTTCCGAACTGGCTGAAAGACCCAGCACCTAGAACATTACACCTGGCGGGAACCCCCCGCCAGATCGGCGAGGCAAGGTTGCAGACAGGAGCCTGGCTGGCAGAAGGATTCAGGTCCCACCGCCCCGTTGAGTGATGTTTCGTGCAGTCCCATGCGATCTGCCTGATGACGTTTGTTCGACCTCAGTTCGGTTGCGCGTCAATGCTTCCCCGGATCAACTGCGCCACGGCGATATCCACGCCGGTCGGTCAGAACGCGCCCTGTCGACTGTGCTTCGAACCCGCCAGCGATCCCGGTTACGCGGGGAGTACGGATCCAAGAACACAGACCCTGGCATGGCGCGCCCGGTGTCCCGCGCCAACAGCAGAGCTTGTTGTTGCCCGTTGCGCCATAACGGCTCCGGGGCCAAGGAGTGCACCGCGATCGGTTGCCGATCGTGTGGGAGGCGCATCACCGCCACGCCCCATGGACCATGGCTGGCTGGGGGCCGTCGCGACTTCCAGACGCTCAGCGGGGCGGTGCCCGGGATCGATATCCACTAAATGCGCTGGACCTATCAAACTGTTCGCCCGGCGGGCCGCTTCCGCGGCGTGTAACGTCAGCCAAGTTGGGACTCTCAACTAGTCCGGAATGAGGCCAGCTGTCCACCGCTGTCCTCGCAGAGCAGTAGCTCGCGCCGAACAGGCCGGTGACAACCGCGTGTCGGGATCACCATGAATGCTCCATCCGCCCCCCTCACCGCAATAGTTCGACAGCCCTGTGCCGCCCAGGCTGGAGTCGTTGACCCCGTGGCGCACCGGTCACCAACGCGCACACGACTCATGACGACTTCTGCATCCGTGCTGCCCGATGGCGGCTTTCTTTCCCAGCCGTGGCAGGGTCATACCGCACGGTTAGCCAGTCGTCGGCTGAGGTCGTCGGTAGCCGTCATCAGCGCCCACGGCGACATCGACGCATCCAACGCTGACACTCTGACCGAGTACACGCTGGGGCATCTGATGCGTTGCCGCGGGCTAATCCTTGATCTGCGCGGCCTGGATTTCTTTGGAACCGAGGGCTTCTCGGCGCTACACCGGGTCTCGGTCTGCTGCGCGCGCGCCCGCATAGGTTGGGCAGTGGTGCCGGGTGAGGCGGTCTGCCGGGTACTGCGGATCGGCGACCCACAGGGCTTGCTGCCGGCCACGGGCACCGTCGAGGCAGCGATGACCACCTTCGGCGACCAGCCTCACCATCCACCACAGCCCGTCGCGAGCCGCAGCAACCCGGGGCAATCCTTCAGATGCGAACGCACGGTGTGCTTGGTCTGCGGCGGTACACAACAGGTCCGGCACGAACAGCCGACGTTGACCGAAAGAATCCTCGGCCCAATCGTCTCCGACGAAGATCATCCATACGCCTCCTAACTCTGTTGTGGTGCAACCAATTCAGAGCCGAAGGACACCCGGCGGCGACCTAATGGACCAGTGCTCAGTGGCACGACACCCCATCAGTGAGCGTCTAGTGCAACGCTGCTCGCTGCATGCTGCGCGGTGTGAACACCGACATGCTGACAGTGGACATCATCGCAAGGCAATTCAGATACGTCGACGCCAACGGCGCCGCTCGGCGGGCGGCCTTCCCCACGAACAACGACCCCGCCTTGATGATCTGGCTAATGCACTGGCCTCGTTGCGTCCCACGACACCTGTGCGAAGCCCGCGGCTTCATCGGCCAATCAGCTACTGATACCAGTCCTTTTCGAGCACGGCGGTGGCTGCCGTAGTGCAGATTCACCGCCAGCAGCCGGGACTCGCGGTTAGTCCAGGGCGACCGGGTCGCCGGTATGGATAGTACCCCCAACCAGCACCTCCAAGTAAACCCCGGCGCAGGGCAGCACTCCGAAACCCGGTGCTTCAACGCGGTTTTCGGCCGCTGGTGTGCGAAGCGAGTGCGGGGCTCGGGGCAGCGGACCGTGCTCGAGCGTGGGTACCACACAACGCGGCGTGGGACCCAGAGCACGCAGCCGCGCCTCACCCACGGTCAGCGCCCTGGCCATCCACTCGTTTTCCGCATAGGCCGGGTACCCGGGCGGCGTCGCGATCACCAGGTTGGGGCGGTAACGCACCGCCTCCGCGCCGACGCGCTCCACGGTAGCCGTGGTGATCGCGTGCAGCGGCGCGACATCGGTGAACGCGTCGCCGGGGGTCGCCTGGGCGATCTCCTGGATGCGGGCGTCGAGCTCGGCGTCCACGCCGAGCTCGAGCACCTGCTCGGGGTCCGGGCGTTCCACCGCGGCTCCCCGCGGGCGCTGGTCGACCAGTCGGACCGGTCGTGCGAGCAGCCCTGAGAACAGTTGGTCGACGCCAGGCTCGTCGGCCGCCACGCTTGTCCCGTCGGGCAGCCGGATGCGCACCCGGCCGGTGTTTCCGCTAGCGCTGCATTGCAGGAGCAAACGCCACAGCCGGGCCTGCTTCGCGCTCGCCACCCGGCCGGTCACCGTGTCGATCAGCGCCAACCGCCGGTCTCCTTCGGCCCCCCGCTCGTCGACGAACATGTCTTTCAGGGTCTCGCCGAGCATTGACTTCACCGGGTAGCGGTGCAAACTCTGCACCCGCATCGGCACCGCGGCGTCGGGAATCATTCAGGATGATCCTTCCTAAGCGCGACTCATCGATGCAGGCCCGAACCAGCGAGCTCTCTTTATAGGAGAGCAGGTTCAGCACACGGAAACATCGCTGTTGTCCTCCTAAAGAGGTTCCTGCTGGCTGGTATGACTGGCGGGGTCGACACCCCGGTCTCGGTCTGGGCGCCAACCGCGCATTAGGCAACCCGCGTGTCTCACCCATTTGGCGGATCCGCCATCGTTCCGCCAACACTCGTGAGATTCCGCCACGCGCCGTGAGAATCTACACAAGTCGGCGGCAGCTCGACTGTCGGTTCCCAACATCGGTGTCACTTCACGATCCGCTGGCCAGCAGCGATGCAAGTTGTCTCACGCGATGTCATCTGGCTGCTGTCTCAGGTTCGTGTCAGCGTTTGCCATGCTGGAGAGTCCGATAGGGGTCTGAGGGCCGAGGCACACTCGGCGGCTAGAAATTCAGCCCGGAGAACATGACCCGGCCGGGATCATACTTCTGCCGGACGGCACTCAGCCGGGATAGATTCGGGCCGAAGTACCGCGACGGCGACTGGTTTACCTCGATGTAGTTCACATAGCCGCCAACCGAATACGGTTGCACCGCTTGGTGTGCCGTGTTGAGCCAGCTGGTCGCTGCCGACGGGGAACCGGATGTTTCGACGTACCACTGCACCAGCGCGGACTGCCGACGCCACGGAAAGGCTGTGGCCCCCGGTGCCACACTGGCCAGCGCGCCGTCGAGCGCATGCATGATCGCCAGCATACGACCCGCGCCACGCGGAAAGG